>RFJA01000105.1 GCA_003695065.1 Alphaproteobacteria bacterium | reverse complement strand
GTTCTGCCGTCTGGTCGCCGTAAAGTCTAACGCGGCCGTCGGGCAGAGTGACCTTGAGCCTTCCGCGGAGAATGCTGCCGAATGCATGGTCGAGCAGATGTTCAAGCTTGTCCGCTGGCGCCAGTGGCCCTGCCAGAGCCACTTTGGCGGAGGCTGCGATCAGGGGCAAGGTCAGGGACGGGCTTTTGGTATCGGTCATGGGCGCGTTGTTCTCTCAGCGATTATCGGTCATCAGAGTGATGGCTGGTTCGGGTGGGGCCGGGCGCGAAGTCGGCTTCAGACCCTTACGCCACAGCTTGAAGGCTTCCCAATGGATGGCAGCGATGACCTTCACCGTCATCAGTGGCATGGCAAGAAAGACCTTGAACAAAGTCCAGTCGGTGAGAGGCTCGTGGCTCAGATTCAACCCGGCATACAGCAGCGGACCCTCGCAGTCGCGCTGATGGACGGAGAGGCTAATGGTCTTTTGCGTGGCGTCCAGTACAATCCTGTAACCGCCGGAGATATCGTTGAATGGCGAGACGTAGAACCGCTTGAAACATTCATGATCGAGGTGCGTGCCGCCCGTTGCACGCGCCACATAGCTGTGGCGTTCCCCGAACGTATTGTTGACTTCGTAAATGACGGCTACCAGGTTCCCGGCAGCGTCGTAACAAAAGTAGACGCTGATCGGGTTGAAGACATATCCGAGTACCCGGGGAAGGGTCAGCAGGCGGATGGATGCCGGCGCCGCCATTCCCAGCTTTTCGATCTCTCGTTCGACCCAATGTCGCAGCGTCCGGCGGTCGCCCCCGCCGTGGTCCCTGTCATGAAACGAAAACAGGTTGAAACGGTTGTGAGATAGCAGCGTAAGGTCGGCCTCCGGATCGTCGATATCAAGAAGCAGATAAAAGACCCGATAGCGCAGGCGGTGGCGCACCGGTTTCAAGCGGGTGTGGACGACGCTACCACGGTACAATCCAGGCGCAGGTGAAATCACTCGGCAGCCTCCGACATCAAGGAGCCTTCTCCAAACGCAATCCGCGCTGAACGGTTGGTCATGGCCCATGGCCGTTGCACACCGCCGGCGTCCTCGGCCACGGCGAGCCCCGCCTGCAACCCGTCTTCATGAAATCCGTAACCACAATAGGATCCGCAAAACCAAGTATTGCGCCTACCCTGAAGACGACCCAATTCTCCCTGGGCCGATAGCGCGGCGCTGTCAAACAGCGGGTGATCGTACCAGGTCTGGTAACGGACCGTTTTCGCGGCTGGCTCGCGCTCCGGGTTGAGGGTCACGAACAAGGGCGGGACGTCTCCCAGATGCTGCAGCGCGTTCATCCAGTAGGTCACACTGACCGGCGCTTCCGGGTTCTCGCCATGGCGGCGGTAGTTCCAGGCAGCCCAGGCCCGCCGACGCCGCGGCATCAAACTCGCGTCAGAGTGCAGGACCGCCCGGTTCCGTTGGTAGCGAAACGCGCCCAGAATGCGTTGTTCCTCGGGAGAGGGGTCCACCAGCATCGAAAGCGCCTGATCGGCGTGTGTGGCAATGATGACGCGGTCGAAGCGCCGCGTTGTGCCCTTATCATCAATCAACTGCACACCGTTGAGCGATCGTTGGATCTTGACGATGGGGTTAGAGAGCCGCACATCGAGATCTGTGTCCTCAACGATACGCTCGATATAGGTGCGACTGCCGCCGACAACAGTGCGCCACGTCGGGCGGTTCCAGATCTGAAGGAGGCCGTGATTGCAGCAGAATCGTACGAAACTCGTGACGGGAAACTCCAGCATGGCGGCGGTGGGGGCTGACCAGATCGCTGCTGCCATGGGCAAAAGGTGATCGTAGACAAAGGATTGTTCGTACCCATTGCGCCCGAGATAGCCGGCAAGGGTCTCGTGACCACGGGGGTCGTCCACAAGCACACGCGGAGCTTCCCGGTAGAATCGCAAAATGTCGCGCACCAGGCGCCACAAGCGGGGCTTCAAAGCGTTAGTCCGTTGGGCCAGCAGGCCGGCCAGCCCAGAACCCGAATATTCGAACCTGCCACCATCGAGGGAGACTGAAAACGACATGGTGGTTGACCTGGTCGGAACATCGAGGTGAGCAAACAGGGCCGTCAGGTTGGGATAATTGGGGGCATTGAAGACGATAAATCCGGTATCCACCGGGATCGGGCCACGGTGCGTTTCAACAATGACAGTGTTGGTGTGCCCGCCCAGGCGATCGTCTGCCTCGAATAGCGTGACGCGGTGATGCTTTGACAACAACCAGGCGGCACCCAGCCCCGATATGCCGCTGCCCACAATGGCTATGGATAGCGGATCTCCGGACGTCGCGGGGGCCTCAAAGTGCTTGGGAATGGTCACGTTAGCATCCTGTCATAGTTGCGATCTGAATACGCGAGCCTCGCATGACCGGATCACATGAGCGGATAGGGCGTTGTCGGTTCATCCGAATGCCGGTAGGCTGGCCCCGAATGTGCTGGGAGAAGAGCGGAGTGGTGACTGCGCCACCAGATCTACGTTTGAGCGTTCCGGTGATCCACTGCATGCATGGATTCGTAACTGGGGCATGGAATGTGCGGTGGAAATTCCGGATCAGTTTGCGCGAACGGCCCTTCGACAGCCACATCAGGAGGGCCGCGTGAGAGCCGACGAAACCGGCAAGGGAAAACTCGATTTGCCCGCTGATACAGCGACTCGCATGGCCGTTCTGCTACAGCGTGTCGGGCGTCAAAGAGACCGTGAAGCCTTCGCACTTCTTTTCAGGCATTTCGCTCCCCGTCTCAAGAGCTATTTGATACGTCAGGGTAGCAGTACTGAGGCAGCGGAAGAACTGATCCAGGACATCATGCTGCTCGTATGGCGAAAGGCCGAACAATACGATCCGAAGCGAGCCGCAGCCAGCACCTGGATTTATACCATTGCGCGCAACCGACGAATCGATGTCCTGCGTCGTGAACGCCGGCCGGAGCCCGAACCGGAAGACCCGATGGCCGGTCCGGTGGTGGAAGCGACCGGTGATGCGGTGATTGCATTCAAGCAGAACCGGAAACGGCTCATGCAGGCTATGACGGAACTGTCCGAAGAACAGGCTCTGGTTGTGAAAATGTCATTCATGGAGGACAAGTCGCACAGCATGATTGCCCGGGAACTGGATCTGCCGTTGGGAACGGTGAAATCGCGCCTTCGCCTGGCGTTCAAGCGGCTGCGCGAAGTTCTGGGAGAAGGATGGTGAAGCCCCGTCATCACCCCGGAGATGAATGGCTTGTGAGTTACGCCGCCGGAACGCTGGACGAAGCCTACTCCTTGCTTGTTGCGTCTCATCTGACCTATTGTGGCGTGTGCCGGGAGAAAGTACGGGCGGCAGAGGATGTGGGCGGTCTGCTGCTTGAGCAGCAAACACCGACCGATCTGGACCTTGGCAGTCTCGACAGGGTTCTGGCCAGGCTCGATGATGACGTTGCTGTGCCGGCAGTCCGGGACATCCGGATCCAGACCGAGGCCGAACGCGCTCACCTGCCTTTGCCCCTGGTGGAGTTTATCGGCGGCGACCTCAACAGTCTGAGCTGGAGATCGCTGGGGCGTGGCGTGAAGGCCGTCCGGCTTGACGCGCATGGGCGAGAGGATAGCCGTTTGTGGCTGTTGCGCGCGCCGCCCGGGATGCGTTTGGCCGAGCACAGCCACCGCGGTACGGAACTGGTTCTGGTCATGCACGGCTGTCTCCATGACGGTAGCGAGATATTCGTTCCCGGCGACGTGGATGAAAAGGGCGACGATCATTGGCACGCGCCGGTGGTGGGAGACGGCGAGGAATGTATCTGTCTCGTGGTCACCGACGCGCCCATCCGCTTCAAGGGGCTCGTGGCGCGCTTGCTTCAACCCCTTATCGGACTTTAGCGCCCGGTTCCCGCGCCCGACTTGCAAGTATTGGCGGCGCAATCCTCCCGCTATACAATTGTTTGTCAGACCGGGTAAGGGGGGAAGCGTGGGATGAAGCTCGACAAGCTGGACATCAAGATTCTGGCGGCGCTCCAACAGGATGGGCGCATGACCAAGACCCGGCTGGGCGAACTTGTCGGGCTGTCACCAAGTCCGTGTCACGAGCGGATCAAACGTCTTGAGGCGGCGGGCTACATCCGTGGATACCACGCTGAAATCGACGTGGACAGGCTGGTGCGGCCGACGCTTATCCTTGTGGAGATCGTGTTGCGCACCCATGATGCGGCCGATTTCGAGCGCTTCAGCAGATTTGTCGCAGATGTTCCCGAAGTGCTCGAATGCTATCAGACCAGCGGCGCGGTGGATTTTATTCTCAAGGTGATTACCCGGGATCTGGCAGCCTATCAGGCACTGATGGACCGGCTTCTGGATGCCAACGTCGGTATTGGCCGCTATACCACTTGCGTGGTGACCAAGCAGGTCAAGAAGAACGGCGCCTACCCGCTGGACCTTCTGTTGGGCTGAAACGGAAAAATCCGCTGTACCGTGGGCCCCCAGCGGAAAAAATCACTGACTTTGCGCCCCACTTCAGCAACTCATCGGGCACTTTGCGATCTATAATTCTCTCATTCCGGGGAACCAGTTTGAGGATCAAAAACCATGCTTATCGGTGTTCCGAAAGAGATCAAGGTCAAGGAATTCAGGGTCGGCCTGGTGCCGGCAAGTGTGCAGGAGTTTGTCCATCACGGGCATCAGGTCATTGTGGAGACCAACGCCGGGGCGGGTATCGGCTTCTCGGACGATGATTACCGCGCGGCGGGTGCCGAGGTCGTGGGGAGCGCATCCGATGTGTTTGCCCGGGCCGACATGATCATCAAGGTCAAGGAGCCGCAGGCCGTCGAATGCAGGATGCTGCGGGAAGGCCAGGTTCTGTTTACCTATCTCCATCTGGCGGCGGATCCCGAACAGGCGCGGGGCTTGCAGGAGTCGGGTGCTGTGGCAATCGCCTACGAGACCGTGACCGATGATCACGGGCGCCTGCCGTTGCTCGCGCCGATGAGCGAGGTGGCGGGACGCATGTCCATCCAGGTGGGTGCCACGGCGCTTCAGGTAAATCACGGCGGGTCCGGAATTCTGCTCGGCGGGGTGCCTGGTGTTCCGGCTGCCAATGTGGTGGTGATTGGCGGCGGTGTTGCGGGCACCAACGCGCTGCGCATGGCCGTCGGTATGGAAGCCGAGGTGACCGTGTTCGACCGGAATATCGACCGGCTGCGCCAGCTCGACGAGCAATTCGGGGCGCGCATCAATGCCGTCTATCCGACCAAGCAGGCGCTGGCCGAATTTGTCCGCAAGGCGGATCTGGTGGTTGGTGCGGTGCTCATTCCCGGTGCGGCAGCGCCAAAAGTGGTCACCCGGGAAGACCTGGCGGAAATGCGCGACGGGTCGGTGTTGGTGGATATTTCCATTGACCAGGGCGGGTGTTTCGAGACATCCCGGCC
>RFJA01000104.1 GCA_003695065.1 Alphaproteobacteria bacterium | reverse complement strand
GAATATCCACGGACAAGGTTTTGAGATTACGATTGTTTATGCCGATCAGGGGGCTTTTGAGCTTATGGGCCCGGTCGAGTTCTGCGCCATCGTGTACTTCGACAAGAACGTCCATATCCCAGTCCCGGGCGGCGGCTTCCAGCTCAGCCGCCTGGCTGTCTTCAAGGGCGGCCATGATCAACAAGATGCAGTCAGCGCCAAGGGCCCGGGCTTCGACAACCTGATAGGGGTCGAGCACGAAGTCCTTGCGCAATACAGGCAGCGATACGGCCGCCCGCGCCGCTGTCAGATAGGCGTCATCGCCTTGAAAATACGGCTTGTCGGTCAGTACGGAAAGGCATGTCGCCCCGCCATTTTCATAGGCCCGGGCAAGGCTGGGCGGATCAAAGTCGGCGCGGATAAGACCCTTGCTCGGGCTGGCTTTCTTGATTTCGCAGATCAGGCCATAGCGCCCGCCCGCAGTGGCCTGACGCAGCGCCCTTAGAAAACCGCGGGGCGCCGACTGCGCTCTGGCCGCGCTTTCAAGCTCGCTCAAGGTGCGTGCCGCCTTCATGGTCGCGATATGGGTGCGCTTGTCGGCGCAGATTTTGGCGAGAACATCACTCATCGGTGTGGATCTTCGACTCGGCGTGGGACAGGGCGGCCCAGGCGGCAAGTTTCTGCGCCGCAAGACCGCTGTCGATGGTTTGACCGGCCAGGGCGACCCCTTCCTTGAGGTCGGCTGCCTTGTCAGCCACCACCAACGCAGCGGCGGCGTTGAGGAGAACGATATCGCGGTAGGCCGAGGCCTTGCCTGCCAGCAGATCCCGAATGGCCTGGGCATTATGGTCGGCGTCCCCGCCCTTGAGCGCTGCAGGTTCGGCCCGTGGCAACCCGGCATCCTCCGGGGTTACATCGAAACAGCGTACCGCCCCGTCGCGGTATTCGGCAACATGGGTCACGCCTGTGGTGGTCAGTTCGTCAAGGCCGTCGCTGCCATGGATAACCCAGACACGCTCTGACCCCATGCGGCCCAGAACCTCGGCCATGGGGGCAATCCATTTTCGGTCAAAGACACCGATCAACTGTCGTCTGGTACCCGCGGGATTTGCCAGCGGGCCGAGCAGGTTGAAGATGGTGCGGGTACCGAGTTCGGAACGGACCGGCCCCACATGGCGCATGGCGCTGTGGTGCCGGGGGGCCAACATGAAGCCGATACCAAGCTCATTGAGGCAGCGCTCCACCACATCCGTTTCCGCCTCGATATTGACGCCAAGCGCGGCAAGAACATCGGCGGAGCCGGATTTTGAAGACATGGCGCGATTGCCGTGCTTTGCAATGGGAACGCCGGCCGCGGCCAGAACGATCGCCGCCGCGGTGGAGATGTTGTAGGTGCCTGAGGCGTCGCCGCCCGTTCCACAGGTGTCCAGAGCCCCGGCCGGTGCTGCGACCGTCAGCGCCTTTTCGCGCATCACGCGGGCGCCACCGGTGATTTCGTCGACCGTCTCACCGCGCACTCGTAGCGCCATCAGAAAGCCGCCCATCTGGGCTGGCGTGGCATCGCCCGACATCATGATGTCGAAGGCGTCGCGGGCCTCATCTTCATTCAGCACCGCTCCGTCGGCAACTTTGGCGATCAGCTGCTTAAACTGCGGCATCGGCGACCTCGGGCGTGAACGAATTTGATATATTTATAAAATTTTTCAATATCCTGTGTCCGTTTTCTGACTCTATACTTTCAGGATGAAACTGAACCCCATGGAGAGGAAGGGTTTTGTGCTCAATACCCATGATGATTCCATCCTCGGTCTCGGCGGTGATGGCAAAACAGGCGGGCAGGGTATCACGTTCGACGATCAGTGAATGGTAGCGGGTGGCGCGAAAACCATTGGGCAGACCGGAAAAAACACCGCGCGCCCGATGATAGATCTGGCTGACCTTGCCATGCATCGGTACCGGCGCGCGAACGATGCGTCCGCCGAAGGCCTGGGCGATGGTCTGGTGGCCAAGACAGACGCCGAGAATGGGTATGCGCCCTGCTGCCTGTCTTGTCAGGTCGAGGCAAATTCCGGCTTCGTCCGGGGTACAGGGGCCTGGTGACAACACAATGCCCCGGGGGGCAAGGGCCAGAACCTCGTCAACCGTCACGCGGTCATTGCGCTTTACGGTTACCTCCACGTCGAGTTCGGCGAGATAGTGGTAGAGGTTGTAGGTAAAGCTGTCATAATTGTCGATCAGCAGGTACATGGCCTGTATCCAAAAAAACGCCGGGAATTTGTGTCTTCTAAACCATTTCCGGCGCAGGATAAAGAATGGCCGCGGTTGTCGGCCTCGAAACAGTGTCCGGGAGGGATATTCACGACGTGACTCGCGTTCGCCGATCAGCCGATCCGCAACCGTCAAGCACCGGCACGGTGACCAGCCGGCGCCGTCAGGGCCTTGGTTTGGCGCCAGCCGCGATCGAAGACGATGTGGACGATACATCCGATAGCTGGCGGCGTTCCCGCCTCGCCCTTTGGAGCGTGATCGGGTGCGGTGTACTGTTGGCACTAGGTTTGATCCTGTGGCAGCCTGGTCGCGACGGCGACGCGGTAGCCGAAGTCGTGCCGCTGCCACCTGTTGCCCCTTCGCCCCCTTTGGTGATTGTCACCCCGGAGCCGGCCACCGAGTCGCTACCGGTTTTCGTGCCCGAAGCGCAATCGGAAGACCTGAACGCGCCAGTGGCCGAGACGCCGGCATGGCAAAAATATGCGGTCAAGATCGCGCTGGCGCCGGGCGCGGCGAAGCTGGCGATCATACTCGATGACATGGGACTCGACCGTCAGGCCCTCACGCGTGCAGCGGCAATTGACGGACCCTTGACCTTTTCCTTTCTGCCCTATGCGCGCTCGTTGGCCCGATTGACAGCGTATGCCAGATCACGCGGGCATGAGCTCATGCTCCATCTGCCCATGGAACCGCATGGCGACCGTGCCGACCCTGGCCCGAATGCGCTTCTTGTGGGGCTTGGCCGGACAGAGCTGGCAAAACGCCTCGACTGGAACCTGGCCCGGTTCGAGGGATATGTGGGGATCAACAATCACATGGGCAGCCGGTTTACAGAAGACAGCGACGCAATGGGGCTGGTGCTTGGCGAGGTCAAACGGCGCGGGCTGTTGTTCGTGGACAGCCGGACGACCGATGCCACCGTGGCCGATCGTCTCGCCGCTCGCCTCAACCTGCCGCACCGCGCGCGTGACATTTTCCTGGATAACGAACGGTCTTACGGCGCCATTCAGCAACAACTGCGAAAGGCCGTGGAGATAGCCCGCAAACACGGGTCGGCCATTGCGATCGGCCATCCCTATGGCGAGACATTGGCGGTTCTGGAGGAAGACCTGCCGCGATACACCGCACAGGGCATCGCCCTTGTTCCGGTTTCCGCCCTGGTTGGCAACACCGACAGGGCGGTAACCCTTGCCGCCAATGGGCGTCCTGGCACCACACCCTGATTAGCGGCCGGCGCCGCCTTCGCTCGCAAAACGGACGGCTTCTTCGGCGGCGCGGATCAGGGCCCGAGCTTTGGCCCGGGTTTCCTCATACTCGTTTTCAGGCACGCTATCGGCAACGATTCCGGCGCCGGCCTGAACATGCATCATCCCGTCCTTCACGATCGCGGTGCGCAGCACGATACAGGTGTCCATGCTGCCGTTGGCCGAGAAGTATCCGACGCTGCCGGCGTAAATCCCGCGTTTGGCGCTTTCCAGTTCGTCAATGATTTCCATGGCGCGTATCTTGGGAGCGCCGCTGACCGTGCCGGCGGGAAAGCCTGCGGCAAGGGCATCAAGCGCGTCGTGGGCGGGATCGAGCTCGCCTTCCACGTTCGACACGATGTGCATGACATGGGAGTAGTACTCGATGGTGTTCTTCTCGGTGACCTGCACGGTGCCGGGTCGGGCGACCCGGCCCACGTCGTTGCGACCAAGGTCGAGAAGCATCAGATGTTCCGACAGTTCCTTGGGATCAGACAGAAGATCGGTTTTCAACTCCCTGTCCTCGGCCGGTGTGGCGCCGCGCGGCCGAGTTCCGGCAATCGGCCGGATGGTGACTTTGCCATCGCGCACGCGGACCAGAATCTCGGGGCTTGAACCCACGACGGCCAGATCATCGAAATCAAGGAAATACATGAACGGTGAGGGGTTGGTCCGGCGCAATGCACGATACAAGGCCACCGGCGGCAGAGTGAACGGCAGGGAGAACCTCTGGGACAGCACGACCTGAAAAATATCGCCAGCCAGAATATATTCCTTGGCCTTTGCCACCATGTCGAAAAACGCCGTCTTTTCGGTATTGGACCGTGGCTCGTCCAGGGCCGGAACATCGGCACTGTCACCCGGGGCGTGGGTGAGCGGCCGGTCGAGAGCTGCCAGCGCCTCACCCAGTCGTGTACGCGCCTCGTCGTAGGCTATGGCTGCATCCCTGTTGCCGTCCGGTCGGACCGGCGTGACCAGGGTGATGGTATCGCGGATCGAATCGAAAATGGCCATTACCGTTGGCCGGATAAACAATCCGTCCGGAACACCGATGTCATCGGGCTTGGCAGGCCCCAGATTCTCCATCAGTCGCACGGTATCGTAACCCATGAACCCGACGATTCCCGCTGCCATCGGGGGCAGCCCCTCGGGCAACTCGATGAGCGATTCGGTCAATAGACGGCGAAGCGACGCCAGCGCTCCCCCTGGTTCAGCCGAAAACGCCGCGTCTTCAGTCCCCCGGGTGGTGACCTCGCGGTTGATTTCGGCTTGATCGCCGTAACAGCGCCAGATCAGATCGGGCCGGATGCCGATAATCGAATACCGGCCACGGATGGCACCGCCTTCCACCGATTCGAGCAGAAAGCTGTTGCCGCTGCCGGCAGACAGTTTGAGGTAGGCGGAAATCGGCGTTTCGAGGTCGGCCACAAGCGTCGTCCAGGCCACCTGGGGTGTGCCCGCTTCGTAGGTGGCGCGGAAGCGCTCATAATCAGGCGAAACATTCATGTCCGGCGCGCCGCCCGCGACGCTACAGAGGCTGGTCAATAAGCTGGGTCAAGGTGTCCTCAAGCAGTCTCTCGTTCAACTGGACGCCCAAACGGCGTTCCAGATACGCCTGATAGGCGCCCAGCACGTCATTACCATATTGCTGGGCAATCGCTTCCTTGAGAAGGGCCATTTTTTCGGGGTCGGCCGCCGGATCGCCAGGAATCCGGGTCTCGACCCTGACCACGAGATACCCGTCCCCGTCGGCCGCCGGCGTGACAGTCGCGGAGCCGGGGGCGGTGGTAAATGCTGCCTCGCGCACGTTGGTGGCAACGCCGGAATCGTCGAGCGCCGGATCCCGCACCACCACCACGTCTTCCTGAACGGTCAGGCCCTGTTGGCGGGCAAGCTCCGTCAGACTCGAGGTGTTCGAGGCCGCGGCAAGGGCCCTGGCCCGTTCCTCGGCGCGACGGCTTTGTTCGTCGACCTTCCAGTTGGCAAGAACCGCCTCACGGACCTCTTCGAACGGTTTGAGAGCGCGCGGCGTCACCCCGGTGATCGAGAGGACATAATAGCCATCGGGGCCAAATTCCCGGAGCAGCGGTTCCGCCCCCGGTTCCATCCGGAACGCTTCGCGCAGGAAGCTTGGAACGTCGGGTATGGCTCCGGCGGGCTCGCCGGCCGGGGTGTGGCCGGTGCGGTCCACCGCCTCGATCCGGGTGATATCCATTCCGGTCAGGCGCGCCACATCGTCAAGCGAGCCGCCGCTGGCAAGCTCGTCGTCTATGGCATTTGCCAGGTCGAACAGTTTCTCAATGGCGGCTTCCTTGCGGGCTTCACGTTCCACCTGGTCTCTGGCCTGTTCGAGCGTGGTCCGGGTCCCCGGAATGACCGCAGTTGCGCGCAGGATATGCCAGCCAAAAGCACTCTGCTGCGGTTGGGTGGGGCTTCCGACCTTGACCGCGAAAACCCTTTCGGCCGCAGCAGGGCTGATGTCTTCAGCCAGCTCCTGTTGGGTCTTTTCACCCAGAACAATATCCTCGGCGCTCAACCCCGCGAACCGTTTGGCGACGGCAAGGAAATCCTCACCGTCTTGAAGCGCCCTGTAGGCCTGTTCGGCCTGATCCTTGTCGAACAGCACGATCTGTTCGACCACGCGCCGTTCCGGGCGTACGAACTCATCGAGGTGGGCGTCGTAGTAGACGCGCAGATCGTCCTCGCTCACCGTTACATCATCTGCGAGGTCGTCGGCAGTGATCATCAGGAAGGCGAGGCTGCGATATTCGGGCGCCATGAACTGATCTTCATTGTCGGCATAGTATTGGCGCAGCACATCCTCGCTCGGCTCGGGCACTTGTTCGATCGCGTCACGCGCCACTTTCAGGATGTCGATTTCCCGCTTTTCGGCCCGGTAGGTGTATAGGAGTTCTGACAGAATGTCCGGCGCGTGGGCCGACTGACCGATGACGTTCAGCAGTTGATCCCGGGTCAGGTCCTGGCGCACGGCTTCTTCAAAGCTTGCCGGCGTGTAGCCAATCCGTGCCAGAATACTTTCGTAGATTGCCCGATCGAAGGTCCCGAAACTGTTCTGAAAGGCCTCGTTCTCTGCAATGTAGCGGCGCACCTGCTCATCGGACGCCCGAAGGCCAAGGTCATGCGCGGCCTGGTCGAAACTGATCCGGCTGACCATCCGGGCCAGGACCTGGCGATGGATGCCCAGTGAACGAGCTTGCGCGGCGCTGAACTCGGGACCAAGCTGCTGCTGCCAGCGACGGACCTCGTTCTCAAATTCGCGACTGAAGGCAGAAGGCGTGATCCGTGCCTCGCCGACCGTCGCAATGACGTTGCCGCCACCTGTCCGGAACACGTCGCCAATACCCCAGATCGCGAAGCTGGCAATCAACAGTCCCATAAGGATGGTGACCAGGAACGAGGAGACCCTCCGGCGCATGGCGTTCAGCATATGATTTTTCCCGAACCTGCTTTTTATGAGTAGGGATCGAATGCATGGTCTTGTACGGCATCTTGGGGCGTGGCTCAATCCCTCTCACGTGCGTTGGCCAGCGCGGTCATCCTGTCTGGAAATGGCGAACCATATTTGCTAGAGACCTCACGACATTTCGACCTCGTGGTTTCGTTGAAAGGGAAACAGGGAGCTTGCCAATGGCGCCGAAAGGGCTAATTGCCGGTAACTGGAAAATGAACGGGTTGCGCGCCAGCGTCGCCGAGATCGAGGACCTGAAGGCACGAATGGCCGCGACGCCGGTAGCTTGCGACGTCCTGGTGTGCCCGCCAGCAACGCTCATCTGTTCGTTTGTCAAGGCGGCCCAGGGAAGCGCCATTTCCATTGGCGGGCAGGATTGCCATGCGGCGCTGAACGGAGCGCACACCGGTGACATCAGCGCCCAGATGCTGGCCGACCTCGGCTGCAGCCATGTGATTGTCGGTCACTCCGAGCGGCGCGCCGACCATGGGGAAAGCGACGCCGATGTACAGGCCAAGGCTGCGGCCGCCCTGTCCCAGGGACTGGTTGCAATCATCTGTGTGGGCGAGACAGAGGCGGAACGCGACGACGGCAGAACCATTGATGTGGTGACAAGCCAGATCCGGGGATCATTCCCGGATGGGGCGACAGCGGACAACACCGTGATCGCCTATGAGCCGGTGTGGGCCATCGGGACCGGGCGGACGCCAACGCCCGCGGATGTGGCCGAAACCCATGCGGCGATCCGGGCCGAGCTGGTGGCGTTGATGGGCGAACAGGGCAACCGGACGCGCATTCTCTATGGCGGGTCGGTCAAGCCGTCGAACGCGTCGGAACTGCTGACCGTCGCCAACGTCAATGGCGCACTGGTCGGCGGGGCGAGCCTTAAAGCGGAAGACTTCTGGGGGATCATCTCGGCCTGCCAGTAAAACCTTGCACCGGGTCGGCAAGATCGCCCTAGCCATGGGCGGACGATTGCGTTAAACCTGCGTCAACTATGGGGCACTGGTCTCCTCCTGAACGAACACGATTTGGAACGAAAGAAACGGACCCATGCAGGAAGTCCTTCTGGTCATTCATTTGATAATCGCAATTGCCCTGGTGGCAACGGTTCTGCTGCAGCGCTCGGAAGGCGGGGCGCTTGGTATCGGCGGCGGGCCGGGTGGCATGATGTCGGCGCGCGGCGCCGCCAATCTGCTGACCCGAACCACGGCCATTCTGGCGGCGTGCTTTTTTGCAACCAGTATCGGCCTGACCATTCTGGCGCAGCAGCAATCGGGTTCGCGCTCGCTGATGGATGTGCCTGCTGCGCTTCCCGCGCAAGAGGATACGGCGCCCCAGGACGAACCGGCGTTGCCTGAGGTTCCGATACCCGAATAGGGGCGAGGCGCAGGACAACCACAGGGTTCCCGAATCAGAGGTTGCGAAACCCCGGCATGACGCGGTTCATCTTTATCACCGGTGGTGTTGTTTCTTCGCTCGGCAAGGGACTTTTGTCGGCCTCTCTCGGGGCGCTCCTGCAAGCGCGAGGCTACAAGGTCCGGTTGCGCAAGCTCGATCCGTATCTCAACGTGGATCCGGGGACTATGAGCCCCTATCAGCACGGCGAAGTTTTTGTCACAGATGACGGGGCGGAGACGGACCTGGATCTGGGTCACTACGAACGGTTCACCGGTGTTCCCGCGCGCCAGAGCGACAATGTCACGTCGGGTCGCATTTATCAGAACATTCTTTCCAAGGAACGCCGTGGGGATTTTCTCGGCGGCACAGTCCAGGTAATTCCCCATGTCACCGACGCGATCAAGGAGTTTGCCGTCCAGGACACGGAAGAACTCGATTTCGTATTGTGTGAAATCGGGGGCACCATCGGCGACATTGAAAGCCTGCCATTCCTCGAAGCCATTCGCCAGCTGGGTCAGGAGCTGGGACCCGAACGCGCGTCCTTTGTTCACCTGACACTGGTGCCTTATCTGAAGGCTGCGGACGAGCTCAAGACCAAGCCCACCCAGCATTCGGTCAAGGAGCTCAGGAGTATCGGGATTCAGCCCCAGGTGCTGGTCTGTCGGTGCGAGCGGGAAATCCCGGAAGGGGAGCGGCGCAAGATCGCGCTCTTTTGTAACGTGTCCGACAAGGCGGTGATCCAGGCGCTGGACGCGCGCAGCATTTATGAGGTGCCGCTGACCTACCACAAGGAGGGACTTGATGAAGCCGTTCTGGAAAGCTTCGGCATCAAGTCCGACGGCGTGGCCCCAGACCTTAGCCGCTGGGAAGATATCGTCCATCGCATCATGGAGCCCGAAGGCGAGGTGACGATCGCGGTTGTGGGCAAGTACACCGGGCTCAAGGATGCGTACAAGTCCCTGATGGAGGCCTTGACCCATGGCGGAATCGCCAACAACGTGCGTGTCAATGTGCGGTGGATCGAGTCCGAGATCTTCGAGACCGAGGATGTGGTTTCCTATCTGGATGATGTAAACGGCATCCTGGTGCCTGGTGGTTTTGGTGAGCGGGGTGCCGAGGGCAAGATCGCCGCGGCCCGTTTTGCGCGGGAGCGCAAGGTGCCCTATTTCGGTATTTGTTTCGGCATGCAGATGGCGGTGATCGAGGCGGCGCGCAACCTCGCCGGTATCGCCGGTGCCAGCTCCAGCGAATTCGGGCCGTGCGAGGAATCGGTGGTTGGTCTGCTGACCGAGTGGGAGCAGGGCGGCGAGACCGTGCGAAGGAGTTCGGCCGACGACAAGGGTGGCACCATGCGTCTTGGTGCCTATGACGCCCGGCTCGTTGAAGGCTCCAGGGTTGCCGAGATTTATGGATCAACGGCGATCAGCGAGCGCCATCGCCACCGCTATGAGGTCAACATTGCCTATCGCGAGCGGCTGGAGCAGGTCGGACTGATGTTCTCCGGCCTGTCGCCCGATGGCCGGTTGCCGGAAATCGTGGAGCTCAGGGATCACCCGTGGTTCATCGGTGTCCAGTTTCATCCGGAACTGAAGTCCAAGCCCTTTGATCCCCACCCGTTGTTCGCCTCGTTTATCGGGGCGGCGGTCAAACAGTCGCGGCTGGTATGATGCCGCAGGTGCGTACATAAAGGTTCAGGTCATGACTGCTATTCTCGATATCACCGCCCGTGAAATTCTTGACAGCCGCGGCAATCCCACGGTGGAAGTGGATGTATTGCTGGACTCCGGCGCCCAGGGTCGTGCCGCGGTGCCTTCCGGCGCGTCTACTGGGGCGCATGAGGCGGTGGAGCTGAGAGATGGTGACGAGCGCTACAATGGCAAGGGCGTGCGCAAGGCGGTGGACGCCGTCAATGGCGAGATCTTTGAAGCACTGTCGGGGTTTGACGCCGACGACCAGCTTGCAATTGACCGCACCCTGATCGAACTTGACGGCACGCCCAACAAGGGGCGGCTTGGCGCCAACGCCATTCTGGGCGTCAGCCTGGCGGTGGCCAAGGCGGCGGCCCGCGACGCGGGGTTGCCTTTGTACAAATATGTGGGCGGGGCGGCGGCCCACGTGTTGCCGGTTCCGATGATGAACATCATCAATGGCGGCGAGCACGCTGACAACCCCATCGACATCCAGGAATTCATGATCATGCCGGTGTCAGCCGAAACCATGGCCGACGCGATTCGCATGGGCGCAGAGATCTTCCATGCGCTCAAGAAAAAACTTCGGGACGCCGGGCATAACACCGGGGTCGGTGACGAGGGCGGCTTTGCGCCCAACCTGAACGGCACCGACGAGGCGCTTTCCTTCATCATGCAGGCTATCGAGGCCGCAGGCTACAAGCCTGCCGATGACGTGATGCTGGCGCTTGATGCCGCGTCAACCGAATTCTACAGGGACGGCAAGTACGAGCTGAAAGGGGAGGGCAAGACCCTCGACGCGGGCGGCATGGTCGATTATCTGGCGGACCTGGTGAGCCGCTATCCGATCCTGTCCATTGAAGACGGCATGGCCGAAGACGACTGGGACGGCTGGAAGGCGCTGACCGAGTGCATCGGAGACAAGGTGCAGCTTGTGGGCGATGACCTGTTCGTGACCAATCCGGCACGGCTGAGGGACGGAATCGCTCGGGGGGTGGCCAACTCGATCCTGGTCAAGGTCAACCAGATCGGCACCCTGTCGGAGACCCTGGAAGCGGTGAACATGGCGCATCGCGCGTCCTATACGGCGGTCATGTCGCACCGTTCCGGCGAGACCGAGGACGCCACCATCGCTGATCTGGCCGTCGCCACCAATTGCGGGCAGATCAAGACTGGTTCCCTGGCGCGTTCCGATCGGCTTGCCAAGTACAATCAACTGATCCGGATCGAGGAAGAGCTGGGCGCAGTGGCTTTGTATGCCGGGCGATCGATTCTCCGCGCCTAGACCAAATTCGGTTTAGTTAGAAGCGTATCCTGCTTTTTTAAAGAAGTTCCTGCATTCTTGTGGGGAGAATGTAGCGATAGTGTCTGCGAGTGCGTTGAAGACAGCTTCGAGGGAGCGCCCCTGGGCCATGCGCATCCAGTGCTTGATCT
>RFJA01000007.1 GCA_003695065.1 Alphaproteobacteria bacterium | reverse complement strand
TGATCGTGCCGATCGCCATGGACCAGGGGCTGCGCTTCGCCATTCGCGAGGGCGGCCGCACCGTCGGCGCCGGCGTCGTCTCCAAAATCATCGAGTAGGACAAGCAGTCGGATTTGGGGCCGCTGAAGAATTTTTCGGGGCGGCCATCAACGGGTAGTACCAAAAATGGAAACGCAGAATATTCGCATTCGCTTGCGGGCGTTCGATCACCGGATCCTCGATCAGGCGACCGGCGAAATTGCCAACACCGCGAAACGGACCGGTGCCCGGGTGCGCGGTCCCATTCCGTTGCCGACGCGTATCGAGAAGTTCACGGTTTTGCGCTCGCCGCATATCGACAAAAAGTCGCGTGAGCAGTTCGAGATTCGCACGCACAAGCGGCTTCTCGACATCGTGGAGCCGACGCCGCAGACCGTGGACGCGTTGATGAAACTCGACCTCGCTGCCGGCGTGGATGTGGAAATCAAGCTCTAAGGATAGCAACGATGCGGGCAGGCTTGATTGCAAAGAAGCTGGGTATGAGCCGGGTGTTCGCCGACAATGGTGAACATGTGCCGGTGACCGTGCTCCAGGTGGAGAACTGTCAGGTGGTGGCGCAGCGCCTTCCCGAAAAGGACGGCTATCGTGCCCTGCAGCTCGGTGTCGGGAAAGCCAAGGTGAAGCGCACCTCGAAGGCGATGCGCGGCCATTTTGCCAAGGCACAGGTGGAACCCAAGGCGAAGGTTGCTGAATTTCCGGTGACCGAGGACTGCATGATCGACGTGGGCGCCGAGCTTTCGGTCGAGCATTTCGTTCCCGGACAATATGTGGACGTTGTGGGCACCAGCATCGGCAAGGGCTTTGCCGGTGCCATGAAGCGGCACAATTTCGGTGGTCTGCGGGCCAGCCATGGTGTTTCCATCTCGCACCGTAGCCACGGGTCCACCGGTCAGAGGCAGGACCCGGGCAAGGTGTTCAAGGGCAAGAAGATGGCCGGGCACATGGGGGATGAGCGGGTAACCGTTCAGAACCTGAAGGTTGTTCAGACGATTCCCGAAGACGGTCTGATTCTGGTTCGGGGCGCGGTTCCTGGCCACAAAGGAAGCTGGATTCTGATCAGTGATGCGATCAAGAAAGCGCTGCCGGAAGAGGCGCCAATTCCCGGTGCTGTAAAGCTGGCCGAAGAGCCCAAGGCCGAGGTCAACCCACAGGCTGATGCGGCGGCTGCTGAACCGGCGCAGGAGGCCAACACCGAAGCGCCGACTGAGAAGAAGGAAGACTAAGCGATGAAGACCGACGTTCTCACGCTTGACGCCAAGAAGGCCGGCAGCATCGAACTCGACGAAGGGATCTTTGGTCTGCCCGAGCGCGCCGATATCCTTCAGCGGGTTGTTGTCTGGCAACTGGCCAAACGCCGCGCCGGAACGCAGAAGGTGAAGGGGCGCAGCGAAGTCAGTGGCACCACGAAAAAGTGGGGGCGCCAGAAGGGTGGCGGCACCGCCCGCCATGGCAACCGCAAGGCCAATATCTTCCGTGGTGGGGGCAAGGCCCATGGACCGCGCCCGCGCTCTTACGAGCAGGGGTTGCCAAAGAAGGTGCGTCGGCTCGGACTGAAAACGGCCCTGTCGGCCAAGCAGGCGGACGGGAACCTGATCGTGGTCGATGATCTGGCGATCAAGGAACCCAAGACCAAGGTGTTGAGCGAGAAGCTCGCCAAACTCGGTCTGACCTCTGCGCTGTTTGTCGACGGTGCCGCGGTCAACGAAAATTTCAAACGGGCGGTGGTGAACCTGCCCAACCTGGACGTGCTGCCGGTACAGGGCGCCAACGTGTACGACATTTTGCGTCGTGAAAAATTGGTGCTGACCAAGGCGGCGGTTGAAAGCCTGGTGGAGAGACTGAAATGAGCAAGCTCGCCCATTACGATGTCATTCTCGGCCCGGTCATTACCGAAAAGTCGACGCTGGTGTCGGAAAACAACCAGGTTGTGTTCCGGGTTCCGCTCGATGCAACCAAGCCGGCCATCAAGGCGGCGGTAGAGGCTCTGTTCGACGTCAAGGTCAAGGCGGTGAACACGCTTCGGGTGAAGGGCAAGACCAAACGGTTCCGCGGCCGGAAAGGCCAGCGGTCTGACTGGAAGAAAGCGATGGTGAGCCTTGAGGAAGGCCACTCCATCGACGTGACGACGGGGATTTAAACATGGCGCTGAAAGCCTATAAGCCGGTAACGCCGTCCCAGCGCGGACTCGTGCTCGTTGACCGTGGCGACCTTTGGAAGGGCAAACCGGTCAAACAGCTGACCGAGGGCCTGACCAAAAAGGGTGGGCGGAACAATCATGGCCGGATTACCGCGCGTCGTCGTGGTGGCGGCCACAAGCGCAGCTATCGCAAGGTGGACTTCAAGCGGCAGAAGTGGGACGTGCCGGCCACCGTGGAGCGGCTTGAATATGATCCGAACCGCACGGCCTTCATCGCTCTCGTGAAATATGCCGACGGCGAGCTCTCGTACATTCTGGCGCCGCAGCGTCTTGGCGTCGGGGATGAAGTGATTGCCGGCGAGCGGGTCGATGTGAAACCGGGCAATGCCATGCCGCTTGCCAACATGCCGGTGGGGACCATCGTCCACAATGTGGAGATGAAGCCCAAAAAAGGCGGGCAGATCGCGCGCGCTGCCGGCAGCTACGCGCAGCTCGTCGGGCGTGATCAGGGATACGCCATTTTACGTCTGACCTCCGGAGAGCAGCGCATTGTTCGGGGTGAATGCATGGCCACTGTTGGCGCCGTGTCCAACCCCGACAACCAGAACGTGACACTGGCGAAGGCTGGCCGGTCGCGGTGGATGGGCAAGCGCCCGTCGGTGCGCGGTGTGGCGATGAACCCGGTGGACCACCCGCATGGGGGTGGGGAAGGCCGGACCTCGGGCGGCCGCCATCCCGTGACACCCTGGGGCAAGCCGACCAAGGGCAAGCGGACCCGCAAGAACAAGGCGACGGATCGCTATATTGTGCGGTCTCGTCACGCGCGTAAGAGAAGAGGTTAAGTCGTGGCTCGTTCAGTTTGGAAAGGTCCATTCGTCGACAGCTATCTGCTGAAGAAGGCGGAAGAGGCCCAGGCATCGACCAAGAAAACGTCGATCAAGACCTGGTCGCGGCGGTCAACGATTCTGCCGCAGTTCGTTGGGCTCACGTTCGATGTCCACAACGGACACAAGTTCGTTCCGGTCCATGTGACCGAGGATATGGTCGGCCACAAGTTCGGTGAATTCGCGCCGACGCGTACCTATTACGGCCACGCGGCGGACAAGAAAGCGAAGAGGAAATAACCGTGGGTAAGAAAGCTGCAGCACGCGCACTTGCCGACAACGAGGCCCTGGCGGTCGGCAACATGATTCGGGTCAGCCCGCAGAAGCTGAATCTGGTGGCGGGTCTGATCCGCGGCAAGCCGGTGGAAAAGGCGCTGGCCGATCTGACCTTTTCCAAGAAACGGCACGCCAGGGATGTCAAGAAGGTGCTTCAGTCGGCCATTGCCAACGCGGAAAACAATCACCAGCTTGACGTGGATCAACTGGTCGTGGCCGAGGCATCGGTTGGCAAGGCGCTGGTGATGAAACGCTTCCGGGCCCGGGCCCGGGGTCGGGTCGGCAAGATTTTGAAGCCGTTTAGCCGGTTGCGGATCGTTGTCCGTCAGGTTGAGGAGAGTTTGTAATGGGCCAGAAGGTCAGCCCCATTGGACTGCGTCTCGGGATCAACCGGACCTGGGACAGCCGCTGGTATGCCGCCGGTGATGAGTATGCGGATCTTCTCCATGAAGATATCGCCATGCGCCGCCATGTGATGGAAAAACTGCCGCAGGCGGGCATTTCCAAGGTGGTGATCGAGCGGCCGGCCAAGAAAGCGCGGGTCACGATCCACTCCGCTCGCCCGGGCATCATCATTGGCAAGAAGGGCGCGGACATTGAGAAGTTGCGCCGCGAGCTGTCCAGGATGACCACCGCCGGCGATGTGAGCCTCAATATCGTGGAGGTACGCAAGCCCGAGATCGACGCCAAGCTGGTCGCCGAAAATGTCGCGCAGCAGCTTGAACGCCGGGTCGCGTTCCGCCGCGCCATGAAACGTGCGGTTCAAAGTGCCATGCGGCTTGGGGCAGAGGGAATCCGGATCAACGCCGGTGGCCGGCTCGGCGGCGCGGAAATTGCCCGGACCGAATGGTATCGGGAAGGCCGCGTGCCGCTTCATACCCTGCGCGCCGACATTGATTACGGCGAGGCCGAGGCTAAAACGGCCTACGGGATCATCGGGATCAAGGTCTGGATCTTCAAGGGCGAGATCATGGCCCACGATCCGATGGCCCAGGAAAAGCGGTCGTCCGACGAGCAGCGCAGTGGCAGTGGCCGCAACTAGGAACTGAGTAAAGAGAAAAGGCAGCAGCGATGCTACAGCCCAAGAAGACAAAGTTCAGGAAGGCGCACAAGGGGCGCATCCATGGCAACGCCAAGGGCGGGACGACCCTGAATTTCGGGTCCTACGGCCTCAAGGCGCTGGAGCCGGCACGTGTCACCGCGCGCCAGATCGAAGCGGCCCGCCGCGCCATGACCCGTCACATGAAGCGTGCGGGCAAGGTGTGGATCCGGATTTTCCCGGATGTTCCGGTCACCCAGAAGCCGACCGAAGTGCGTATGGGTAAAGGGAAGGGATCTCCGGAATATTGGGCCTGCCGGGTCAAGCCTGGCCGGGTGATGTTCGAGATTGACGGCGTTAGCGGCGAGGTTGCCAAAGGCGCGTTCGAACGGGCCGCCGCCAAGCTGCCGATCAAGACCAAGATCGTGGCACGGTTCGGCGAAAGCCTCTGAGGAGCATTGAGATGAAGATTGGTGAACTCAGAGACAAGAGCGTTGACGAGCTCAACGACCAGTTGGCCCAGTTGAAGAAAGAGCAGTTCAATCTGCGTTTTCAGAAGGCGACAGGGCAACTGGAGAAGACTTCGCGGGTGCGCGAGGTGCGGCGTGATATCGCGCGTATTCGGACGCTGCTCAACGAGCGGCGCCTGGCGGCGCAGCAACAGGCATAAGCGGGAAGGAAGCGAAGCATGCCGAAGCGTATTTTGCAGGGTGTGGTCGTCAGCGACAAGAACGACAAGACCGTCGTGGTTCAGGTCGAGCGCCGGTTCAACCATCCGCTGGTGGGCAAGGTGGTGCGTCGCTCGAAGAAGTACCATGCGCATGATGAAAACAACGTGTGCAAGGTTGGCGATACGGTGCGCATTGTAGAGTGCCGCCCGATCTCCAAGAACAAGACCTGGCGTGTGCTCGTGGACGCCGAAGCTGCGCAGGGTTGAGGATTTAGGAGTGGATCTGGCTGGCGGCGTGCTCCGCGGGGACGATAACCGCCAGTCGAAGCAGTTGGGAATAAACCCATGATTCAGATGCAGACAAATCTTGAGGTTGCCGATAACTCGGGTGCGCGCCGTGTGCAGTGCATCAAGGTTCTTGGCGGCTCCAAGCGCAAGACAGCGGGCATTGGCGACGTGATTGTCGTCAGTGTCAAGGAGGCCATCCCGCGGGGTCGCGTAAAGAAGGGTGATGTGCACCGCGCGGTGATTGTGCGCACGGCAAAGGACATCCGCCGTCCGGACGGCAGCGTGATCCGGTTCGACAAGAACGCCGCGGTGCTGGTGAACAAACAGGGTGAGCCCATCGGGACCCGCATTTTTGGTCCGGTGGCTCGCGAGCTCAGGGGGCGCAATCTTATGAAGATCATCTCGCTTGCGCCGGAGGTGCTGTAATGGCCCAGAAAATCAAAATCAGGAAGTTCAAGATCAAGAAGGGCGACAAAGTCGTCGTGCTGACGGGCAGGGACAAGGGCAAGCGCGGTCAGGTTCTGGAAGTGCTGCGCTCTGAAGATCGCGCCATCGTCAGCGGCGTGAACAAGGTCAAGCGCCACACGCGGCCTGGTCCCCAGGGCGCGGGCGGCATTGTCGAAAAGGAAGCGGCCATCCATTTGTCCAACCTGGCGATCGAAGATCCCAAGACGGGGAAACCGACCCGGGTCGGATACAGGTTCCTGGATGATGGCCGCAAGGTCAGGTTTGCGAAAGGATCCGGGGAGGTTATCGATGTCTGATTATCGGCCCCGTCTGCAAGACGTGTACGAAAACGAGATCAAGCCGAAGCTGAAGGAACAGTTCGGCTACAAGAACCCGATGCAGGTTCCCCGGGTTGAAAAGATCGTGGTCAACATGGGCGTCGGCGAGGGCGCGCAGGACAAGAAGAAGATCGAGGCCGCGGTCGGCGAGCTGGCCCAGATCACCGGTCAGAAACCGGTTGTGACCCGTGCCAAGAAGTCGGTTGCGGGTTTCAAGATCCGCGAAGGCATGCCGATCGGGACAAAGGTCACGTTGCGTCGAGAGCGTATGTACGAATTTCTCGATCGCCTGGTGAACATTGCGTTGCCGCGGGTCCGCGATTTTCGCGGGGTCAGCCCCAAATCTTTCGACGGCAACGGCAACTACGCCCTGGGTCTTAAGGAGCAGATCGTGTTTCCCGAGATCAACTACGATCAGGTGGACAGGATCCGGGGG
>RFJA01000103.1 GCA_003695065.1 Alphaproteobacteria bacterium | reverse complement strand
ATATGCGCCTGCGTCGACATCAGCAGGCGTTCCGGTGACACCAGTTCAAAATTGATCTTGTCCGCCATATCGCTTCGCCTTCAGTCCAGCCAGAATTACGCCGCTTCGGCGGCCATCTTCTCGGCTTTCTCCACCGCTTCCTCAATGGTGCCGACCATGTAGAAGGCGGCTTCCGGCAGATGGTCATACTCGCCGGCGCAGATCGCCTTGAAGCTCTTGATGGTGTCTTCAAGCGCCACGAACTTGCCGGGTATGCCGGTGAACACTTCGGCCACATGGAACGGCTGGCTGAGGAAGCGCTGGATCTTGCGCGCCCGCGCCACCACCAGCTTGTCTTCCTCGCTGAGTTCATCCATGCCCAGAATGGCGATGATATCCTGCAGCGACTTGTACTTCTGCAGGGTTTCCTGAACCTGGCGCGCCACCTCATAGTGCTCGTCGCCGACGATGCGCGGGTCAAGAATACGCGAGGTCGAATCCAGCGGGTCCACCGCCGGGTAAATACCAAGTTCGGCGATCTGGCGCGATAGCACCGTGGTCGCGTCGAGGTGCGAGAACGAGGTCGCCGGTGCCGGGTCGGTCAGGTCGTCGGCAGGCACGTAAATTGCCTGCACCGAGGTGATCGAGCCTTTGTTGGTGGTGGTGATCCGCTCCTGCAGCGCGCCCATTTCGGTGGCCAGCGTCGGCTGATACCCCACCGCAGAAGGAATACGACCCAGCAGCGCCGACACTTCCGAGCCCGCCTGGGTGAAGCGGAAGATGTTGTCGATGAAGAACAGAACGTCCTGGCCTTCCTGGTCACGGAAATACTCGGCAACCGTCAGGCCGGTCAGTGCCACACGCGCGCGGGCCCCGGGCGGTTCGTTCATCTGACCGTAAATCAGGGCCACCTTGGACTGGTCGCCTTCCAGGTCGATAACGCCCGATTCAATCATCTCATGGTAAAGGTCGTTCCCCTCGCGGGTCCGCTCGCCCACGCCGGCAAACACCGAGTAACCACCGTGCCCCTTGGCGATGTTGTTGATCAGTTCCATGATCAGCACGGTCTTGCCCACGCCGGCACCGCCGAAAAGGCCGATCTTGCCGCCTTTGGCGTAAGGTGCCAGCAGGTCCACCACCTTGATCCCGGTGACCAGGACTTCGGTTTCCGTGGACTGATCGACAAAGTCGGGAGCCGGGGCGTGAATCGGCGCTTTCTGCTTGGTCTTGACCTCGCCCCGCTCGTCCACCGGCTCGCCGATCACATTCATGATGCGGCCAAGGGTCTCGGGACCCACAGGGACCGAAATGGGCCCACCGGTATCGATCACTTCCTGGCCCCGCACCAGACCGTCGGTGGAGTCCATGGCGATGGTCCGGACCGTGTTTTCCCCCAGATGCTGTGCCACCTCAAGCACCAGGCGGTTGCCCTGGTTGGTGGTTTCCAGCGCCCCCAGGATTTCCGGCAGCTTGTCATCGAACTGCACGTCGACGACCGCGCCGATAACCTGAGTAATGCGACCGATATTTTTCTCCGCCATTTCCTTCAACTCCTGGCCTTGTGTCTCACCGGCGACCGCGCGCCGGAAATTTCCGTATGTCCTAGAGCGCCTCGGCGCCCGAAATAATTTCAGTCAGTTCCGTGGTGATCACAGCCTGACGCGTCCGGTTATAGGTCAGCGTCAATTTCTCGATCATCTCGCCCGCGTTGCGGGTCGCGCTGTCCATGGCCGTCATCCGCGCGCCCTGCTCGCTCGCCGCGTTTTCCAGCAACGCCCGCAGAATCTGGACACGTACATTGCGTGGCAGAAGATCGGCCAGAATCTGGGCTTCGTCCGGCTCATACTCGTAAATCGCCCCCTGAAGATCGGGCGCCGGGACGTCTTCGTCCTCCTGCACTTCCAAGGACGCCGGAATGAGCTGCTGCTTTGTCACGATCTGGGTCAGCGCCGTCTTGAACCGGGCGAAGAACAGGTTGCACACATCAAATTCGCCCGCTTCGAACAGCTCGAGCACCTTGTCGCCGATCATCGCGGCTTCGCTGAAGCCGACCTTCTTGACGTTTTCGAGCTGAATGGTGTCGATGATCCGACCGCCGTGCTCGCGCCGCAATGCCTGATAGCCCTTTTTGCCGACGCACAGGATCTTGACCGTCTTGCCCGCCGCCAGTAGCCGGGAAATTTCCTGGCGCGCGGCGCGCACGATATTGGTGTTGAAACCACCGCAAAGCCCACGCTCCGCGGTCGCCACCACCAGAAGATGAACGTCATCCTTGCCGGTACCGGTCAGCAGCAGCGGGGCTCCGGCCTGATCTTTCAGACTGGAAGCCAGCGACGTCAGCACGCGGCCCATACGCTCGGCATAGGGCCGGGCGGCCTCGGCTGCGTCCTGGGCACGGCGCAACTTGGACGCCGCCACCATTTTCATGGCGGACGTGATCTTCTGGGTCGACCGGACACTTGCGATCCGGTTCCTGAGATCCTTGAGGTTAGCCATCCCGGATAAGCTCCCTGCCTCTTGATTCGGGCTTAGCCGAACGCCTTGGCGAACTTGTCGAGGATGCCCTTGAGCTTGGCCTCCGTCTCGTCCGTCAGCTTCTGTTCCTCACGAATGGTATCGAGCAGGTCCTGGTGATTGGCCCGCATCTCGGTCAGAAACTGCTCTTCGAACCGGGTCACGTCGGCGACCGGAATGGCATCAAGATAGCCGTTCACACCGGCAAAGATGGAAACCACCTGCTCTTCCACCGGCATTGGCGAGTATTGATCCTGCTTCAACAGCTCGGTCAGCCGCGCGCCGCGGTTGAGGAGCTTCTGGGTCGCGGCATCGAGATCGGAACCGAACTGCGCAAACGCTGCCATCTCGCGGTACTGGGCCAGTTCCAGCTTGATCGAACCGGCGACCTGTTTCATCGCCTTGACCTGGGCAGCCGAACCCACGCGGGACACCGACAGACCGACGTTAATGGCGGGGCGGATGCCCTGATAAAAGAGTTCGGTTTCCAGAAAGATCTGACCGT
>RFJA01000102.1 GCA_003695065.1 Alphaproteobacteria bacterium | reverse complement strand
GCATGAATGCTGGCCTCCTTCTCCAGCATCCACCTTGAATCACAAATTCAACATTTTGAAAAGACCATCCGATTCAAAGTAGACCTAAGACGATCTAGATCTTCCACTTTTTGATCCGGGCCGGTATGTTTAGCCGGCGTCTCCCCGTAGCTCAGCAGGATAGAGCGCAGGATTCCTAATCGGCTGCTCAGCGGAGGAAAAGGCGTTGCGTATCATGCGCTTGGTGCGGCCGGGGTTGGGTCGGGTACCGAATAAGCACCGGACGGATTGTGATTGCTGCGATTCGCCCGGCACGTCATAAGAGGGCTGAGTCCCCGTAGCTCAGCAGGATAGAGCACGAGATTCCTAATCCCTGAACCTGAATGGGGTAAGGTATTGTAAATGAAGGGGATGTAAGTCACGATCACGGTTCGCAGCGCTCGTCGCGGACCGTTTCAGCGCCCGTAGCTCAGCTGGATAGAGCGACGGCCTCCTAAGCCGTAGGTCGCAGGTTCAAATCCTGCCGGGCGCGCCACTTCCTTATGCGCGAGCGGATCGGCGCTCCAGGCCCCGCTTCTCATCTGCCATAGCGTCCGCTGTGACATACCAAGATGAATCTACTTGAGCTGCTTCGTAGAGACGGCCGAGTAATCTGCGGATAATCGCCAGCCTCTCAGCATCATCCCTTGTACTTTTTAAGACATCCATCTCGTCGGCAATTGTCTTCTGACGGCGGTTCGGCAAGCGCTGCCCAACTCTTATCACTGCGACACCGGTGATGACTTTCGGCTGACCGGGCTTGAATAGCTTCGTCTTATGTCCCCAAAGCCTATACTGGCGAACAATCTGAATGATGTCGTATATCAGACGCCTCGTTGCACCTGGCCCCGTAAATACCATGTCATCGACGTAGCAGGTCATCTCGCAGCCGCGCTCGATTGCCAACGCCTCAATATCCGTGAACATGTCCTCGTAGGCGAAGAATGACAGGATCGGGCTTACACTGCTGCCAGTGGCAAGATGGCCATCGACCGTCAGCAATCGGGCAAGCATTCCCGCCACATCGCCATCGCACAACATCCTGTCTCGGAAGAAGTGGAAGACTGCCTGCGCGCGGGCCGACGGGTAGAACTTTCGAACGTCGATTTTTGCCGTCGGTTCATCCGGCATGTGGCGTTGAGCGTTAGAGATATAAGACCGACCCTTGATCGCCGAGTGCAGGAAATCAGGTGTCTCAATCCGAGAGAGAAGCATGCCAGCGCGGCGGTGCACCTTTTCCAGCAATGGCTTCGGTCTTTGAATTTCCCGACCAGTCTTCTTGTCCGTCCAGCGAATGTAATTTTCGTTCGCGTCCAGCAACAGATCGAGCTCATGCGGCTGCAAGAAGAAGATATCGGCGAGTTGTGCCGGTGACTTGACCTTGTATAGCCGAGACTGGTCGCGAGGATAGGACCGACGCTCAGGCATGCTGATCGTTCTCTCGGTCGGAAGAGATTGTCGCAATCCAATCCAGCATCTTAAGCGCCTTGTCTGCGACGAACGCGCGGGTGTCCTCTGAGAAACCACCCTCCTCTGCTCTCTCAGCGAACAACATCAATGAAGAGACCGGGATATCGAAAGCGGCCGAGTACTTCTCGAGAACGTCGAGGGTCACCTTCTTATGACCCCGTTCCATCTCCGAGATGTATGACTTCGAGAGGCCGACGCGCTCAGCCGCATCCGACAAGTTCATGTCGTGATACACGCGGATCAGCCTCAGTGCCTTATTCAGCATTCCTGGTTCGCCCAAGAGGTAGAAAACGATGAAGACACCTAGGAGCCGTCGATAAAGTTGCTGATTAGCCGCGCTAGTTGCACGATGGCCTTGGCCACCCAAAACACAACCTACAGCCAGAACCGGTTCCGAAGAACACGCCGCACCCACTTGCGGATGAAGCGCTTCCGGTCCTCACGACGGACCCGCAGCCCGGTGTCCAGGGGCTCGATGGGATCATTTTCCATCTCGCAACCTCCTGGGCATCCCTGACGGGCCAATTCCCGGCAGGTGTGCGCCATCCCAAGAGGCAAGTCAGGCATACGGTAACTCCCAGGCGTCCCGTCGCCGCAAAGTGCGCTTGCGGCCTTAACTCCGGATCGGCGACCAGTCCCACGCGATGCGAGAGACGGCGCGCTTCCCCGGCGAGGGGTAGGGGCCGAGGCCCCCACGACCGGCTGAAGCCGATCAACCTGTGACGCTATCCATCACCTAGACACGTTCGCAAACGTAGGGAGTTCGTTCGCCAATGTCAACGCATTTTTCGCCATTGGCGAACTCGCTCTGGCTGCGCGTCTCCCAACACACAAGATGTGGTGTTCAGTTCCTATTCGCCTCGGCTGACGGAATAGCCGTCTTGCGGCTCAAAGGGGCTCACGTCGGCTGCCCGGCGGCGGCAGCGGTCGCACATGCACCATGATCTTCAATGAGGCGATACACGCCCGCCTTGCCGGGACCGCCCGTTGAGATGATCTTGTGACCTTGACATCTGAGGCGATGGATTGATCCACCAGCGCGTTGAGAGGCCGTTCCCGCCCCGCGCCCAGGAGGTGGCATGAAGGTGACCAGTTGTGCGGCGGTCAGTCCGTCTGGATGGACACGAAGCGCGGCCAATGCAAGTTGGTTGGGATTTCCGGCGCGGCATGACATTGCTGAACGCCCACGCTCCAATGCTTCGGTGCGGGCAGCGCGAAGGTTTGGGTGGTGTCCAAAGTTGAGCCGATGTGCGTCGTCCGATGTAAAGCCATCACCACCATCAGCGACTTTGTAGCCAGATGGCACCAGCGTCCCCTGGGCCGCGATCAGCGCCCGCTCCATCGCGTAGCAGTAGTCTTCGGACCCGACCAGCAAGACCTCCGCATCGAATGCGTCGCGACCGTGGCGACGGAGGGCGCGGCCGATGAGGTAGTCGCGTCGCATGTGACCGGCTACCCTGCGTGCCAGCGAGAGTACCGTCTTACCGATGTACGCCCTGCCGGTCGGGCGGTGGGTGAGCCGGTAGACGCAGGCCGCGCCCAGGGGGATGTGGGGGTCAGGAAGGGACGGGACAGTCATCAGGCTCCCAGGGGCTTAGGTCAGCGGCCTTCCTCCGACACCGATCACAAAGTCTGTGGTGCGGCCCCTCGCTGCCAAACATGCCACCACAAGTCATGCAGGCGCGCTCCATGGTCGGGGTGCGGGGCCTTTGGCGCTCCTCGGGCCGGTGGCCGCGACGGCGGCGAGGCTTGGCCGGCGGGCGCGGACGACGCGGACGAACGGCACCGTCCAGGACGACATCGGGCAGCGGCGGGCCGAATACGGCCACGCCCCGCGCCGACAGGTAGCGGGCCTCCTTCCGCGAGATGCCGAGCTCCCGGAGCTGGTCGAGCGTCATGCCGGGGGCGGCGCATGACCAACGTGCCCGGCGGGCGTCGGAGAGAAACCGCGCCAAGTCGACGGAGACAAGGCGGGACTCACTCATCCCGTCAGCATGTCCCGGAACCGCTTGACCGCCGGGTCCGACGGCGCGTCGTCGGTGGGCCCAGGGGAGGCGGTCCGGTCGCGGAGCGCGGTGATCTTGCCGGCGGCGTAGCTCTCCAGCGCTGCCACCGCGCGCTCGCGGTCGCATCCGGTCGCCTGCATCAGGTCGGCGATGGCGGTCTCGTCTCGCGGCAGCCCCTCGTAGATCGCCTCCATCTTGCCGGTGATGTGGGCAATCTGGCGGTTGCTCTCAGCCAGCGCGGTCCTGACCTGCTCGTGGGTTCGCTCCGTCATCGCAGCGCCTCCTCGATGATCTTGGCGTCCTCGTCCCGCCACTCCCGCAGCCGACCGGCGATGGTTTCCATGAAGTGGTCCGTCGCACGCTCGACACGCGCGAGGGCGTCGGCCGTCTCGGCTCGCTGCGCCACCTTCTCGGGCGCGAACTTCTGTGCCGCCATCTGGCGGAGGATCGCCTGATCCTTGTCGGAGAGCCCGGAGAGGTAGGCGGGGGCGTTGAGCACGGCGCTGGCCGTCGCCGTGTCGCCTTCCTCGATGACCTTGCGCAGGCCGGACAGCGCCTTGTCCGTCCGCGACCAGTGCGACCTGATCTGCGCGGCGAGGCCGGGTTCGACGGTCGGCTTGAGGGTGGACGCGATCTCGGTGTCCAGATGCTCGACCTGCTTGCGCAGTGTCGTGACCGCCCGCCCGGCCTGCTGCACGGCACGCTCGGCGAACGGCTGGGCGGCCTGCGCAAGACGACCCTTGTCCTGAACCTTGGATGCGGTGTCGTTGATCTTGCCGTAGGCGTCGTACAGGCCGGTGAGCGCGTCGCGGCCCAGGGTGGCACCGGGGCCGTCGCCCTTGAGGACCGCCGGGTGGTGGTCGGGCGGGATGTCGAGGCGCACGACGACGCCCGTCGTGGCCTCCGTGTTGCTGGGCGGGCTCGCCCGCCGGTTCATGTCGTGGGGTTGCTGAGCCATGTGTCTCTCCTTCCGTGTCAGTACATGCCGGTGTGGCGACCGCTGGTGGCGCGGTTGCCCCAGAGGTCGCGGACGCCGTAGGCGAGGGCGTCCAGCCAGTGGTCGCGCGGCCACTTCGGGTCTATGTCCTCCGGCCGGAGCGTGCCGCGCGGGGCCTCCGGCAAGGTTTCGAGAAGGTGCGGGCAGCGGTTGGTGAAGTAGAGGCCGGGGCCGTCGCCCGTGACCGCGTTGCTGAGCAGGCTGCGGATGAGGGACCACTGCCCGACGCGGTCCTTCTTGATCGGCTTGTGCGCGCCGATGCCGTTCTCGCGCAGGAGCTGGATGACGGTGTCCGATTGCAGGCCGCGCGCGTCGTCCATGACGACATGCGGGTTGCGCCAGCCGTGCCGGGCGGACATCTCGCGGACCATCTCGGCGAATGCCTGCGGCGGCGCGCCGTTGCCCAAGGAGAGGTCGCTGGGGTCGGCGGTGTCGGTCTCGTCCAGGGCGATGATGCTGCCGTAGCGGTACGGGCCGACATCGCTCTTGAGCTGGCCCAGAAGGATGCAGGTCGCCGGGGCAGCCGTTCCCCAGTCGCCGCCGCAGCACAGCCGCATGCTGGCGTGGGCCGGGTCGCGGATGATGTGCACCGCCGGGTCGAACACGTCGAACATGACGCCGCCCAGCACCGACCAGTCGCCGTTGATCCACGCGTCCGCGAGGGCCTGGTCGGTGCCCGTGCTGGCGACAAGCTGGCGGCGGTAGGCGACGCGGTCGATGTATGGATTGTCCTCCAAGGTGCTGGTGGTCCAGATCCACCAGTCGCCGACGTTGTCTTGAAACGGATGCCACGGCGGGGCCTTTGAGATGAAGTTCTTGAACAGCACCGTGTGGCTGCGGCCGTGCGGGTTGGCGGTCAGGTGGATGTCCACCCGGCGGCCACTCGGGACGCGGAGGTTTGACCGGACGCGCTGCAGGAACGCGAACGCCTGCGGCGGGTAGTTGCCAACCTCGTCGGCGAACAGGCCGGTGTAGCTGCGGCCCTGATGGCGCGCGTAGCTGTTCTCGTCGCCGATGTTGGTGAATGTGACGACGCCGCCGGTAGGCAGGTAGATCGTGCCCTCGGCCTTGTTGCGCGAGCATCGCCCGAAGGCGGCGGACGCGAGGTCCAGAACCTCGGTCGTGAGTTCGAGCAGCCCGCCCCAGCTCTCCCGCATGACCAGCGGGCGCGCGTCTGCGCCGTGCAGCCGGCAGTGGTCTAGCAGGTCGAGCATCATCGAGAATGACTTGCCCGATCCGCGACCGCCCGCGTTGAGGATGTTGCAGTGTCCGCGGAAGCTGAGCACCGCCTGCTGGAAGCGGGTGGGGGCGACCGTATCGGCGACGCTAACCGTCATGCTCGATCTCCCGGTGCCGTCCCTCGATGATCGCCCGGAACTCCTCGTCGGACATGCGCTCCGGTATCTGGATGTTGATCTGCGTGTTGTTGACGGTGCGCGCGCCCTCCATGCCCTCGCCCTCCCGCCAGCCGCACCGAGCCTTGGCGAGGAAGATGGCGGCGACGGTGATGCCCTTGCGGGCGTGCTCCAACAGGATGTCGGTCAACTCGTCGCCGAGCGCGGCGCGACCCCGGTCGAGGGCCTCCTGCGCCTCGGGGTCGCGGCGGCGCATGTCGCGGAAGGTCTCGCACGAGATGCCCAGGGCAGCGGCGATGCTGGCGAGGTTCCGGCCACCCGCCGACATGCGTTCGATAAGGCCGTACCCGGCGGGCTTTAGAACGTACCGGATGCCGCTCAGACCGCCGGGGTGCTCGGTCGCCACATAGCGACTGCGCGGTCCCTTCGCGGTCCGGGGCACGGTCCGCTGCGGGGGCGCGTCGGGCAGGTTCGGTGGCCTAGGCATAACTTAGCTTCCACAGGTCCTGGGACTGGTGATCCGGGGGCCGCCGGGCCATGGGGTCGCGACGGCCCCCGCATCGAGCGCGGCTGGACCCTGTCCGCGCCGGATTGATGATGCCTGTCCGGCGCGGGGCGGACTGTCTTTTTATCCAGCAAACGGAGAGGGAGGGCTGGCGAGAGGCCCAGGAGGAGACAGCGCCGCCACTGCAAGTCGGATCGCCATTACCCGACTTGGGACCCGACTTACGGCAACCCTCCGAATACCAAGGGTTAAGTCGGGTAAGTCGGGTAAGTCGCTTAGAAATAGAAGAGGACGGTACAGCGACGAATGCGCCGACTACACCGCCCCTCTGGGCACAACCCCAAAACCCCCGACTTACCCGCCTTCCCGACTTAAATTCGCGCAAGCCATTGGGCCCATGAGCGAAATTGCAAGTCGGGTAGGAAGTCGGGTACGCCGACCGAGCCGACTTAGAACGGCACGTCATCGCCATTCTCCGGCGGCCCGATATCCACGGCCCAGCTCGCGACATCGGCGGGCCATGCGACGGCGCGCCCAAGGTGCTGCTCCCATCGCTGGCGACACAGCTCCAACGGCGGTAGCCAGAAGCCGCGATGCTGGCGGCGGTCGCGACCCTCGCCGAGATAGACGCGGACGCTCTTCGCGCCCTGACCGGCCAGCACCCGCAGGGCATCGCCGAGCGCCTTCTCGTCCTCTTCCTTTAGCCGCGTCTCCCTGACCAGCAGGCGGGTCGGGACGAACACGGCCCCGTTGCGCGTATCTGGTGCAAAGTCGCACGGTAGGTCACCCTCGCGGAGCATGTTGTGCACGACCATCTGCGCCGGGGGCAGCGACATGTCCTTCTGCTCTTGCAGCGCGGCGGTAACGGGGCGGCTCCACATGCGGAACTGGCCGTTGCTGACCGCCTTGCCCCAGAATGCCCCGGTGAGCCATCGGAACAATGCTGTGCGGCCACCCTCGCGCCATTCCTTGTGCATCCGCGCGAAGTACTCGCGATCCTGATTGTGCCCGCCCGCGTCTACCCGCAGCACAAGGTTGCGCCGATCATCGCGCTCCGCGCGGATTACATGATCGTCGTTTGACGCCATAATGAGCCGGAACATCTTGGGGGCGGTGAAGCCGTCTACGCCCTTCGGCTCCACGAACAGGTCAGGCCGCGTGATGAGCGTCTTGAGCTTGGCGGCGTGCCGCCGGTTTCCGGCGAAGAACGCCTCGTCGGCGAAGATGACGCTCTTGTTCATCAGGTGCTTGTTGAAGTTGCCTACAACCTGATCCTCGTCATCCAGCGTGAGGGCATGGATGCCGAAAAACTCCATGAACCGCTCTGCCCAGAAGGTCTTGCCGGACCCCTGCGGCCCCTGAAGGATGACCGCCGTCTCGCACGGGCCGGGGTTCCAGAGCGCGTCGGCCATCCACGCGAGCAGGAAGTGCATGACCTCCTCGTCGCCCCTGCACATGTTGTTGAGCATGTGGTCGAGGAGCATGTCGCAGTAGCCTTCGGGCATGGCCCCGGTGTCGAAGATGGTGCGGCGCGAGGGCTCGGGACCGTTGGGCCCGATGCGCATCTCGGACCAACCCGGACGAAGGGGCATTGGCCAGCCGCGCCATAGGTTCAGGACACCCTCGGGCATGTTCTCAGGCTCGACACCCGGAAGGAACTCGACGCGGTCGTAGCGTCGGGTCAGCGGGTGCGTGAGCCAGTACTTCGTCAGCGGCGTTCGCCTCGGCTTGCCCTCGGCGTCCACGCCAATCTCGACGGTCTTCTCGATGTGGGCGTTGTGGAACTCGGCAAAGCTCATCGTGACAAGCTCGCCTCGGTCATCGAACCAACCGACACGTGCCTTGTTGCCGTACTCGCGGATCACGAACCTCGGACCAAGCTCGTTGATGCAGTGCGAGTCACGCCGCGCCTCGATGAGCTCGTCCATTGCCTGCAGCTCGGCGTCGGCGAGGCGGAACGTCTTGGCCCATTCGGCGATGCTGGGTGTCGGCAGGCCCTCCTTGGCCGCCCGCGCACAGAGTTCATCGTAGGTGACCCGACGCCTCTCGATATATGGCAGCGAGTTGAAGTAGTCGGGGTGGGTTACGTGATGACCCTTCACGCTCAGGATGGGCGTGCCGTTGTGGAAACTGATTTCGGGGTTGGCCCCGTCCGGGGCAGTATGCTGTTCAGGCATTGCAGCCTCCTCTTGCTCGGTTGGATGTGCTCACTGTCTCTTCCTTCCGCTTGGAAATCTGGCCCGCGCCGCTCCTCTTCGGCGCGGGCCGCTTGCTATTCGCACTCGACGCGACGCGCCTCCATCCACTCGTGCAGCTCCGACACCCGGTACCGGATGAGGCGGCTGCTGATGCGATGGAAGGGCGGCCCGCCAGCGTCGCGGACGCGGTAGTTCTCGAGTGTGCGGATGGGCATGCCCAGGAGGCGCGCCGCCTGCTCTGGGGTCAGGTACTCCTGCACGACGATGGGAGGGCCATCGCGCAGAAGCTCGCCGACGCGCGACGCGATCTCGCGCGCGTGCCTCTCCCAGACGGGATCAAGTTCGGACATGACAAGGCCGTCCTCTGGCGGGACGTCACCCCGCGAGGGTTGCCTTGCTATCGGCGTTTTCGAGCGATCGGCCTGGACCGGCTAAAGGGGCGGGCTGGACCTCGACGCGAGGGGCCTATCCAGCGGGCCATGTCGGTCTTCGCGCTGTCTGCGCGACAACTATACATATACCCCGTGTGTCGCCGCCGGGCAAGGTCAACGGGCCTTGGCGGTCTCAAGAATGTAGGCGCTCATCCGCTCCTGATCGGCCAGTAGCTCGTCGCGCAGGGCGCTGGAGTGGACGTAGTGGGCCTCGATCCCCGGCTGCTTGTGGTCGAGCAGCGCGCGGGCGCGGCTCTGCGGGACGCCCAGGCGCTCGGCCATGGTGCGGTAGGTGTGCCGCAGGATGTGGCCGGTCTCGCCGCGCATGGTCTTCTCCTTCCAGACTCGCGTGGCGATGACCTCGCGCCCGTCGTTCGTGCGCGTTGGAAACAGCCACGGCGGATCGTGGTACAGCGCGTCGCCGATCCGCAGTGCCTCCTCGACCAGCCCGACCATCGGCTCGGACAGCGGCAGGGCGAAGCTCCGGCCCGACTTCATGCGCGGGATGGTGATGGCCCTGCCGTCGAGGTCGATCCACTCGCGCTCGATGCCGACCAGCGTGCCGGGCCGCAGGCCGGAAAGCAGGCCGAGCCGATGCATCGCCGTGCGCAGTGGGTTCGGGAGATCGCCTGAGCGCCGCCACCAGTCTGGCAGGTCCTCGGGCAGGATGATCGCCTCGCGCTGGCGCTCGGGATGGAAGTGGACGCCGCCGACCGGGTTGGCGCGCAGCACGTCGTCGTCGTCCAGCTTGATGGCGAAGTTGTACGCCGCCCGCAGCGACCGCATGACCTGATTGGCCGGGTACTTGCCGTGGTTCTTCGTCAGCCGCTCATGCCGCTCCCGGCACATCGACTTCCGCAGGTCGCTGATCGGGTCGTCGCGCCAGTCGTCGAGGTACTTGTCGAGATGGCGGCGGAACCCGTCGATTGTTACCTCGGCGCGGCCCTGTTCGCGCATCCACGTCTCGTAGGCGTCCCATAGCTCGCCGACCGTCATGCTGCCGACGCCCGGTGTTGGCTCCGCCTCCCGCTCCGGCTCGTTGGGATCGACGCCCGCGCGTATCTGCCGCAGCACTTCTTGGGCTTGCTCGCGTGCCCGCCGCAGGCTCAGGTCGTCGGTCGAGCCCAAGGTGTGGCGCACGGTCTTTATGAGCCGCCGGTCCCGCCACAGGTCCGCCTGGACCTTCCATGTCTTGGAGGTCTTGTTGATGGCGAGTATGAGACCCTTCACGTTGGCGTCTCGCACGAACCGGGTGCGGCCCTCGTACTTGGCCGCCTCCACGGTCTTTTGTGTTAGGATATCTGGCATGGTCTTCTCCTGCTGCGAACCGTGTTACCCAGCCCGGAAACGGTTCGCAGGACCGTTCTGGCAGCGGGCCAGGGCGTAGCACAGCGGGAATCATGGGCCAAATATGTTAAGAAAGGCAATCGTTTAATGGTGAACGCGGTCCCCAGCGGGGTCGGTAAATGGTATTCCTAATCCTGAGGCCACTGGTTCGAATCCAGTCGGGGAGGCCATTTCCCCATTCCATTCCATTCCGTGCCGCCCCGCCCTGCTCGAACGAGCGGATAACCGGCCGTTACGCCACAGCGACCTGACCCAGCATCTCCTAAACTGATAAGCGATCAGTGCTTCATATTCTTTTTTAGTCGCAACCCGCACGACGGAAGGGGGCACGTGATCCGGACTTACTCGGGATCCACCGACGCCGCGGGCGAGCGAAATGGCATGAGGATGAGACCACTGATGGACATTGCCGTTTCATCCCGCCACTCGCGCAAACCAAGCACCATCCCTGTCTGGCCCAGCTTCGGCGCCCGGCGGTAGCTGCAAAACAGGCGGTCCCAGACACTCAACAACGTCCCGTAGTTGCTGTCGGTTTCCGGCCTGTCGGCAGAGTGGTGGATACGGTGCATGTCTGGCGTTACCACCACAAGCCGCAACACGGTGTCCAGCATTGACGGCAGGCGCACATTGCCATGACTTGTAATGTCGATGACCGCGCGGCCCGCCTGATAGACTGCAACGGCCTGCGGCGGCAACCCAAAAACGAAGATCGTGGCAACGCTGATGGCCAGTGTGATCAGCACCTCGATCGGGTGATGGCGCACGCCAGTGGTGAAATCCACATCCAGATCGGTGTGATGGACCCGGTGAATACGCCATAACACCGGTACCGCATGCATGGCGCGGTGCGTCCAGTAGGCCACACTATCGAGGACCACGACACCGATGCCAATGGCCAGCAGCGGGGGCGGGGAAAGTTGGTTCAAAAGCCCCAGCCCGGCACCTGATGCCAAGAGTGCGCCGCTCACGGGGACCAGCCATCGGGCAAGCAATAGGTTCACCGTGCCCAGCGCAATATTGGCAAACCAGCGCGGCCCAAACCGATGGCCGGGCCGACGCAAGGGCCACAACAGCTCGGCCACGGCCACCACGATAAGGCTGCCAAAGAACAGTTTCGCAATCAGGTCTGACCACGGACCTTCCACGGAACGGCCCTCATTACACGGCGTCACGCCAGCCGATCAACAGGATGGGGTTGCATACCCCCAAAACGAAAACCGGCGCGGGCAGACCGCGCCGGATTCAGACAGTGCAAAAGCGGGACTCTATTTCCGTCCACGCAACCGCATCACGGCAATGGCGGCGATCACGCCACCGGCCACCAGCCCCAGCATACCGGGCTCGGACACCGGAACGGGGGTCCCGATGCCGGCCCACGCGGCGGTGGAAATCAGGCTGAATACCGTGGCGAAGCCAGTCGTAATCCTGTTCATGAAACCTACTCCTTTATTTTCTATAGTCGGGTTTTCTATAATCGGTTTTACCCGACTGTTTCTATAGCAAGACTCGTACCATTATTAGGTTTTCTCTGTTTTTCAGAACCTTGCAGGAACGCGACGCCGTCGCGTTGTCAGAATGTGTAAAATCTCCCGACTCGTCCCGGCGTCGACAGTCTTTCCCTACCCGTCATCCTCACCTATGATCGCCCGGCGCAGGGGGTGCATCGTGGCCGGAGCAGCCAGTCTTGATTGACAGTCGTGCCATATTGTTTGTGATAGGTCTTCTTGTGACGGCCCTTGGCCTGTTGATGCTTGTACCTGCGCTGGTGGATGCAGCGGCGTCCAACCCGGACTGGCAGGTCTTCACGGCTTCCGCCGTTGCGACCGTGACCGTGGGCGGGGGCCTTTCCCTTGCCTTTCGGGGGGCGGCCATCAACCGGTTCTCGCTGCGCCATGCCTTTCTTCTGACCAGCGCGAGCTGGGCGGCCCTGTCGGCCTTCGCCGCCCTTCCCTTCACGTTTCTCAGTGCCGATCTCCATTACGCCGACGCTTTTTTTGAAGCCATATCGGGACTGACCACAACCGGCTCGACGGTTCTGACCGGGCTTGATGGCCTGCCGCCCGGCATGCTGATCTGGCGCGCCCTTCTGCAATGGATTGGCGGTGTCGGCATTGTCCTGATGGCTATCATCATGCTGCCCTTCCTGCGGGTCGGGGGAATGCAGCTTTTTCAGGCGGAAAGCTCCGACCGGTCCGAAAAGATCGTGCCGCGCCCTGCCCAGTTGGTGTCCTACATCGCAGGCATCTACAGCCTGCTAACCTGGATCTGTTTTCTGGCATATCACTGGGCCGGCATGGGGTGGTTCGATGCGCTGTGTCACGCCATGACCACGCTTTCGACCGGCGGTTATTCCACCCATGATGCGTCCATGGCATATTTCGACAACGGGCTCATATTGTGGTGCGGCACACTGTTTATGGCCGCGGGCGCCCTGCCGTTCGTGGTCTACATCAAGTCCATGAAGGGTAGGCCTGAAGCGATCTGGCAGGATAGCCAGGTTCGCACCCTGTTGGGGCTTCTTGCCGTCATCAGCCTTGGACTCGCGTTCTGGCATGCCGGCCACAACCGGATCGGCTTCGGCGAAGCGCTGACTCATGCGGCGTTCAACGTGGTGTCGATTGTCACGACAACCGGGTATGCGTCAACGGACTACACAACCTGGGGTCCGCTCGCCATGGTCGCATTCTTCATGATTACTTTCATTGGCGGATCGACGGGGTCAACAGCGGGTGGGATCAAGATATTCCGTTTTCAGATCCTGTGGCTGATTACGCGGGCCTATCTTCAGCGCCTGATATCACCCAGCCGCGCCCAGGTTTTGCTGTATGAAGGCCGACCGGTCCCGGGCGACGTTCCCTTTTCCGTTCTGGCCTTCATTACCGTATTCCTTGGTACGGTGGCAGTGACAACGGTGGTACTGAGCGCGCTGGGGCTTGACTTCGACACCAGCCTGTCGGCGGCCGCAACCTCCATCACCAATGTGGGTCCCGGACTTGGCGATATCGTTGGACCAGCAGGCAACTTCGCCACATTGCCCGAAGCCGCCAAATGGGTGCTGTCAGTCGCCATGCTCCTGGGCCGGCTGGAGCTGTTCACCGTGCTGGTACTGTTCGAACCCGCATTCTGGCGGAGGTAGTCGCTCACGAATGGGCGATTTCGTCCTCGGTGAACAGGAAGTCCCGCAGATGACCTTCGAAGTCCTTGTTGTTGCGGCGGATCCATTCAAGCGCCATGGCGGCGTGCTCCATTTCCTCGCGCATGTTGTGAAGAAGGATGTTTCGGAGCGCCTCGTCCTCGCAATCGTCGGCGCGTTGGCGGTACCAGTCAACAGCCTCCAGTTCCTCGATCAGCGAGGTAATGGCGTGGTGCAACGCGAGGGTCTCCTTGGACAGACGTTCGCGGGGGGCATGAAGTCCTTCGCTTGACATGGTCTCTCCTTTATCAATTCAAACGCTTCAGAATTTGTCGCGGGCCCGCTCGAATGCCGTTTTGAGATCGCGCCAGGCGTTTCTGACGCCGCGCTCCAGTTCCTCAAGCGCATCGGAGCCCGCCTGTTCCAGCCTGTCGAGGCGCCGGCGCAACTCCGCTTCCTTGTCAGCGATTGCCTTGCGCTCCTTTTCGAACCACAACCGGGCGTCGGCCTCGGCGCCTTGCAGACGTGCGTCCAACCTTTCCATCTCGGCCTTGAGCACCTTGAGCTCGGCCTCGATCTTTCTGCGGTAGGCATCAAACGTACTCATTCCTGACAACCTCCATCCGGATCCAGGGACAGAAGGTTAACATGGATCGCCGCGGACGAAAGCCTTGAAATCAGATTCGGCCGTTATTTGATCTGGCCGTCCTTGGACATGAGGATGGCGATCGGCCGCCCGGTTTCGAACTGAGACAGCACAATCATGATGATCACGGTGATGGGCACCGCCAAAAACATTCCTGCCACGCCCCACAACATGCCCCAGGCCATCAGGGAGATGATAAGAACAAGCGGATCAAGCCCCAGAGATGCCCCCTGCAGGCGCGGCTCCAGAATATTGCCGATCATGAACTGAACGGCGCCAAGCCCCACGGCCACGATGAGAAACGGGCCTGGCGTGTCGAATTGCACCAGCGTGAGAAGCGCCGGGAACACCACTCCGATGATTGAACCGATGGTCGGGATGTAATTCAGCAGAAAGATGACAAACGCCCAGAAGCTGGCAAAGTCGACCCCCACGGTAGCGAGAATGGCGTAGCTCACGAGGCCGGTAAGGACGCTGACCAGGGTCTTGATCCAGAGGTAGCTCTGGATCTCACCCTGCATCCGTTGAATCATGTTCTCCATCCGCCGACGGCGGTGTTCGTCAGGAAACAGGGCATCCAGTTTCTGCCCGAAGAAGCCCTGGGACATCAGGAGAAACAGCACATAAACCAGGACCAGCCCGAGCTTGCCGGCGAAACCGGAAAGTGCACCGGCAAGCGTGCCAATCCAGGGTGCAACATTTATGTCTTTGATCAGTTCCGCAAGGGTGGGCGCCTGCGGCACATCAAACCACGAGAAGATATCGTCGATGATCCGGTCCAGATTTTCCGCGTAGGTGGGGGCTGCCCTGGCCACCTGATTCACGTTGGCGCTAATCAGGTCAACCATCAGGTTGATGGCCCCGGCCAGAACAAGCAGCGAAAGCGTCAACCCAAGCCAGCGCGGTACCGACCAGGTGCCAATCCGGATACGCTGGAACTGTCGGGTCAGCGCGTTGATGACGTACCATACCATGACCCCGATGGCGAACGGGACAAACAGTTCGCGCCCCTGCGCCAGCACATATCCGGCCAATACAACGGCAATGAAACTGACCGCAAAATTGAGACTTTTGAATTCCTGGGCCATCACGCGCCTTCCCCTGTGGCCATGGCAGCATAGGCGCTGGCGAAGGCGGGGGCAATGGCCGAATCCCTGCCATCCGGACCGGTCGACAAAAGCCGTGCGAGAGGGCTGGACAGGTCCCCCGTTATTGCCTATAAGGCGATTGCTTCGGCCAGCCGTTCCGCGGCGGCCAGGCAACGCCCAGGTAGCTCAGTTGGTAGAGCAGCGGACTGAAAATCCGCGTGTCGGTGGTTCGATTCCGCCCCTGGGCACCACCTTGTTTGCCGAAAAGCGGCTGGCCGCGCCGCCTGTTACTGTTCCGTCTCCTTGAGAATGTTCTTTTCCCGGGCCACCGCTACCGCCAACACACGGCTGCTGACACCGAACTTCCTATAGATGTTGCTCAGGTGAAATTTCACTGTTGCCTCGGTCAGGTCCAGGGCACGGGCGATGACCTTGTTGGCCTTGCCCTCGGAGACCAGGCGCAAAACCTCTACCTCACGGCTTGACAGAACAGCAGAAGCGTCCGCCCCGTCGTCGTCCGGGTGATCACCCAGCACTGCCAGAATTTCGGCAATGAAGGTCACGGTTTCCTTGGGCATGGCCGCGACGCCGATATGGCGCACGGTGAGCCGTAGAAGCTGCGCCATGAGGGCGCCTTCATCCATGAAGGCGCGCAGAAATCGCTCCGGCACAGCTATTGCGAAGGCGCGTTTCAGGGCCGCGCGCGCTTCATCATGATCGGCGTCCGCGTGGGCTGCCAAGGCTTCCATGATGGAGATTTCCATCAGCGCTCGATCACGGCCGAAACGCTCCGACTCCTGCCGGAAGCGTTTGAGTATGGGGCGTATGCCGGACGCGTCGCCCTGACAAATTGCCAGTCGGGCCTTGGCGATTATGGCGCGTTTGCGCTCTCGCCAGGACATGAAGGACGGCGTTTCCCGTTCAAGAAAGGCATTGCTGCGCCCGGCATAAGCAGCCGCGTCAGAGATTTTTCTGGCCAGCGTCAGCAACTCCGTCTTGCGGCAATCGGCGAGCCAGATCAACCGTGGCAACCCCCGCCCTTCCCCGACCTGACGGGCGCGGTCGAGATGGATGAGCGCCTCATCCAGACCCTCCCTGGCAAAGGCTATCGCAGCCCGCGTCTGATATCCGCGCGCATATATTTCAACCCAGCCCTCGGCGTGCTGGATATCGGGAAGCGCCTCTTCCAACAGGGCCTCCGCTTCGTCGAGGCGATTCTGTTCATAGTGAATCTGCGCCAGAACCACGCCGGCAAGGCCCGCAAGAGCGCGATCCGCAGAAAATTCCCTTGAGGCTGTAGCCAGGGCTTTTTCGATCAGCCCCCTAGCATTCCCCAGACGGCCAGCCAACGTTGCGATGACCGCCTGGTGAATCTGCATGAAAATCTCGCCGTAAAGCGAACCGGCCACCCGGTAATGGCTGGTGGCAGCGACCGCGGCTTCACGCGCATTCGCCAGGGCGCCACTGCGGGTATGGATAATCGCCAGCAGATTGTTGATCCATCCCTGAAACCAATGATCGGTCTTGGGCACCACGCGCGCCATACGTTCAATTTCACCAACATTGGAAAGCGCACGGGCGTCGTCCTCGTAGACCGCGGAAAGCATCATATCCACGAACAGCCCTTCGTGCCGGGCCGGCGCACTTTCCGGCTGCGCCTCGATGTCGGCCCGCACACTCTCATAACACTCCCGGCCTTCGACCAACTGACCGGCCTTGGCCAGCATCCAGGCGCGCGCCACCTGAAGCCGCGGGAAGGCGTAGACGGTCTCTAGCGGCAACATGTCCATCAATCGTGTCAAAGTGGGCAGGCCGGCAATCAGACTGATCCGCACTGCTCCGGCATCCTCGATCCAGCGCGCCGCCGTTTCAAAATCCCGGGCCCGCGCCGCATGGCGTACGGCAGAAACCAGATCCCCGTTGCGGTGATACCAATCCGCAGCACGCTGGTGCAATTCCCTGATCCTATTCTCCCCATTCAACGCCAACCGGTCATACAGAAACTCCGCCAACAGATGATGGCATCGGTACCAGCGACCCGGACGTCGAAGGGGCAGAACCAGGCCGACCAGTTTACCCATCTCCTCGAACGCCGCCGGGATGTTGCAATGGTCACACAAGGCGCTCGCCAGGTCGGCGTTGAATTCCTCAACGATGGAGGTCGCAATCAGAATCTGCTGCACCTGCTCGGACAGGCCGGACAGGACCTCGGTGGTCAGAAAGTCAGCGATATCGTCACGTGATAATTCCAGAAGCCGATCGACGCCTTCCACGTACCGATTGTTGTCGAACCAGATCAACGCCAGCTGAAGTGCCACGGGCCAGCCTTCCAGACGTTCGTGGAGGGCCGCAAGGTCCGCCTGTCCCAACCGATCGCCAAACAATTGGCGGGCCTCTTCAAGACTGAAG
>RFJA01000101.1 GCA_003695065.1 Alphaproteobacteria bacterium | reverse complement strand
GCGCGGGGGTCTTGCGGGAGATCCGATACCACTTGATGTCCGCGAGTTTGCGTTCGAATTCCTTCAGATTCAGCGTGCCGGATCTGTCCTTGTCCGATTTCATAAATCCGACAGGGCCGTGCTTGGGTGATCGATAAATAGCGGTGGCGTATTCGACATAGGAAAGCTCGCCGTCACCATCGCTGTCGGCCATCTGAAACAATTCGGCGGGCGTCATGGTCAGCATTTTGGCGCTGGGTTTGAGATTTTCTCTGGGGATGGGAAGCGTGACCCAGAGCTGACCGCAACGCCCCTTGGAATCGACGCCGGCGCGAACGAAAAAGCCCGGTTTGATTTCCTTTTTCGCCTTCAGGAAGCTGACGTAATGGATCTTCGTATTGTCATGGATTGTGAAGTCCCAGCTTTTCCTTCGGTAGTTGACGGTGATCCTGTTTCCATCGACGGATTCAACAACCCCGTGAAGTGTCTCACCCGCTTTTCCCTCAGCGGCAACTCCGCTGATGGCAAAGTTCAGGCAGATGGCGACGATGATGAATGTCAGTTTGGTTTTCATAAATCTGTTTTTCAGGCAAAGGAATGGGGGCAGAGGAATGATGGAAATATGGACTGCTGGAGTTGTGGAGTGATGTAGTGGTAATTCCGGGTTCGAGCCCAACGGGCTCAGGTCATTCTAGCCCAGGGCAACGCCCTGGGAACGCATTGGCAAAACACAGGCAGGCCGAAGGTCTGCGGCATAAGTATTTTCATTTGGTTTCGATTCATCAAAACAGTTGTTCATCGTAGGCGGTCTTATAAAGCAGGCCTTCAGCCTGCCTTGGTTTGGCCACGTTTACCCAGGGCGTTGCCCTGGGCTATTATCCGGTGAGCCCGTTGGGCTCTGAGGCAATACTCCATGACTGCACTGTTCCCACATTCCTTTGCCCCCATTCCTCTGCCTACCTCGCCACGGTTCATTTCGTTTTAAACGCTTCACTTTGCACGAGGGCGTGGATGAATTCACGCAGGGCGTAGTTCTTGTTTTTGGCTGAACTCAGGATGCCCAGCGCCAGGTCTTCATCGGTGAAACCGAACGGGCGACCGAGGCCATACTCGATCAGGGCTTCCGTGAAGCCACGGGCGAAATCCTCCTGATGTTGGGTGGCAATCACCTCGCGCAGTTCAAAGAAATCGGCAAATGCCGGGCCATCGTGGAATTTGCCGGAGGCGTTGATGGGGACGCCCCTTTTACTGGCCACCATCTGGCCTTTTCTGTTCTTGGTGAATCGGTGTTCCTTGCTGCGCCACTTGCCGGCGGCAGTGAAGTTTTCGAGGCCGAAGCCGATCGGATCGATCTTGCGATGGCAGCTGGCGCACTGGGCTTCCTCCATGTGGGCGGCGAGTTTTTGCCGTTTGGTGAGGGGCTTGTCGTCGAGGCGCGAGAGCTGCGGTACATTGGCCGGCGCCGGGGGCGGTGGTGAGTGCAGCAAATGACGCAGCACCCAGGCACCACGCTCCACGGGGCTGCTCTGTCTGCCGTCGCTGCCCATGGCATTGATCGCGGCCATTCCCAGGAATCCTCCGCGCGGAGAATTTTTGGGAAGACTGACTTTGCGATAGTGATCACCCTGAACTCCTTCCAATCCGTAGTGCGCGGCCAGGAAACCATTGATGATGACATAGTCGCTCTTGAGCAAATGCTGCAGTTGCCCCTGGTCCCTGGATTGCAGGAGATGCAGGATGGTTTGGTAAACCGCCGCGCGCATGCTTTCGTCGAACTCGCGATGCTCCTTGGCATCAAATTGGAAGAAGTCCAGACGCTTCATGTCCAGCCACTGATGGGCGAGACCGGAAACGAAGTGGTGCGCTTTCGGATCCTGAATCAGACGGTCCACTTGTTTCCGCAGATTGACGGGATCACGCAGTTGCTTCTTTTCTGCGAGCGCAAGCAGTTGGGCATCCGGCGGGGAACTCCAGAGGAAATACGACAGTCGCACGGCCAGTTCGAGATCGTCCAAGGCACGAGGAGCGCCGTCCTGCCCGGATTCCTTCATGAAGAGAAAGCGGGGTGACGCCAGGATCATGCTCAGCGGCTTTCGAATCGCCGCGTCGAACTCCTTGTCGATCACCAGTCTGTTCTTGAAAATGGCCACCAGGGAATCAATGAACTTGGGGCTGGGTTCATGGGAGCGAAACGCTTTTACCGCAAACTGTTGGAGAATGTTCCGGGCCCGTTTCGTTTGGTAGCGATCCGAGCGGTTCGCATCAAAGATCTGATCGAGCGGACTGGGATCCCCTTGCGGCAACGGACCTTCGATCTCAACCCAGTCGACCCAAATCGAAGGCTCATGGCCATAACCGTTCCGATTCATCGCCGGGTAAAAATAATGCTTCCTCAAAGGCCCCCACGCCGGCTGACGTTCCCTGATCGCAAAACTCCGTGCCGTATCCTTGCCCACCCTTACCTGGGTCTCGATCAATCCCGGATTGGCCGGACTGCCGGTAACGTGCAGCGCCTGCAGGGGAAAACCTTCGAACTGTCCTCTGGCAAGCCCCTTGACCGCGGGGTATCCGAGTTCGAGGAAGTGACGAAAAGCCGGTGACTTCTTGGCGACCCCCGCCCTGATTCGCAACGTGTAGGTTCCGACCGGCATGTCGTTGGGCGGTGCGATGACGATCTTGGCGGAACCCATGGTCAGCTGTAGCCAGGTTCCTGTGTCACTATGAGGAAGACCGGCGTAGTGTTTGTCGTAGGGAGCCGCCTTGGGAAAAAACTTCGCGGCACTAGAATAATTCCTGAATCCAAAGTCCTTCGGGTCGGGGGCTCCTTTCAGTTTGTCAAGGTGCGGGTCAAGTTGACGGTAAAACTGTTCCCGCCCACCCTTCAGTTTCAGTCGGGCCCTGAAGCCTTTGTTCGCGGGTAGGGCGAGGGCTTGCTCCAGTTTCGCATCCAGTGCTTCAAAGCGTTTAAGGTATTCCTCATTTCGCGCGACTCTCTCGCGCAAGGCAACATTGAGTGTCTTTTCAGGTTCCACGCGATGGACAAAAGGCTTGGCGCTGCGAGCCGCTCTTCGCTCATAGAACTCATCGATGGCGTGGCGTCCGATTTTCAGATACTGCTCAAACTTGTCGCTGGAGAAAAATAGCGAAGCCCCGACCGTATCAAAGTCGCCGGAGTCGCCATCATCGGGCAGGAGTTCGTTGCCGAGTCGCACGCCCAGCAGGCTCTCGATACTGTTCTGGTAGTCGCGCTTGTTGAGCCGGCGCATGGTGATCTTGCCACCTGAATCAGACAGCGCTTTGCGGGCGGCCACCATCGTGAGCGCCAGGTCATCCAGGAAATCCGCCTTCTCCGCCTGCTCGGGCTGCTGCTTCTTTTCCGGCGGCATCTCCCCGGAGTTCAAGGCATTGAGGACCTTCTGCCAGGTCTCCGCCTGCTCGATCGTTTCGATCTCAAATGACAGGCCTTCGAGATTGACGCTGCCCTTCTCGGTATCGGCATCGTGGCAATCCATGCAATAGGCATCCAGAAAGGCCGCGTGCTTTTCGGGGAATGCGACTTTGGGTTTGGGGACGGAAGCAGTGGCGAGCTGGGCTTTGTTTTCCTCCCCGCAACCGGTCAACAAGGTGACGCAGGACACCGCAATCAGATAGGGGAATGAGCAACTACGGAATACACTGAAGACACGGAAAGGATTGCGCGTTTCGCGATAGCGTCTGGGAGTGCGGCAGTCCTCTGCCGCTTTCCTTGTGATGTTCGAACAGGAGGAAACAGAGGAAGCGGAGAACCGATCGTCTACATCAACCAACCCCTCTGTTCTCTTCGTTTCCTCCTGTTGAAATTGTTTGTCCCGACCAAAGCGGTAGAGGACTGCCGCACTCCAAGACGCTGACGCGTGGGCGATAACCCCACTACAAAACTCGTTCGACCACCGGTTCTTCATCTTCTTCCGTGTGTTCCGTGTATTCCGTGGTTGTTTCTACGCCTTCAACTGCGACACTACTCCGGTGCTGTCGCCGTGGCGTTCCACGTTGACACCCACGCCCTGCAACATCGTCAGCCAGACATTGTTCAGCGGCGTGCCTGCGTTGAGGACCAGGTTCTGACCCAGCTTGAGATTGGCGCCTCCTCCGGAGATCAAGGTGGGTGGGTTGTTGAGATAATGAATGGAGCGAATGTTCGAACCAAAGGCCAACGCGACATGATCAAAGAGGCGGCTGCCATCGGCTCCTTGGCGGCTTTCAACTGATCGATCAACCCGGCCAACAATTCGCTGTGCGCCTTGTCTCTCAGCTTGGATGAGACTTCTGTTTCTGCTCCGACACGATAATGACTCACGTTGTGAGCGTTGCCGCTGGCTCCGAGACTCCTCAGCAGACGTGACCCGGGCTCGCGGTAGGTGATGACGCGGGTGTTGTCCGTCTGAATGGCGGCCACCATGAGTTTGTACATCATCTCGATTTCGCTGCGCCCGACCAAGGCCTCCTCCGGTTCTTCCAAGGGAGCCTTCGACTTGGGCACATCCATCCACTTTTCCGATTTGCTCAGCCGGGTTTCGATGTCGCGGATGCTCTGAAAATACTCGTCCAGCTTGTCCGTATCGCTCTTGGTCAAACCCTTCTGCATGTCCCTTGCCTCGATCATCACGGAATCCAGGACACTGCGTTCCTCCGCCAGTATCGCCCGGCGCTGGGCCAGCGGCATGTCTTCGGCCCCAAAGAGCTTGAGGTAGGTTTCCATCGGGGAGGTCCACGCCGAAAGCGGTTTCCCCCGTTGGTCCCAGGCCAGGGAATTACCCGGTCCATGCCCGTTCCGGTCGCTGGCGTCACTGGCCAGTTGGATGGAGGTATAGCGGGTATGCTCGCCAAACTGCGCGGCGGCAACCTGGTCGGCGGAGATGGTATTGGAAAAGGACTGCCCCGGCGTGCCGTATTGATTCGCGCCCGTCAGCCAATACGTGCTTCCCCAGTGCGCCTGTCGGCTGAACTGATGTTTGCAGCCCTGGACGATCGTAAAATCCTTCTTGTGACGCGCCAAAGGCTTCAGTCCCTCGGGCAGCTTGTAGCCCGATCCCTTGTCATTGATGTCGGGAAACCAGGTTTCGGAGGTGACGCCGTAGCCAATGCCCATGAAGATTATTCTCTTGGGTGGCTTTGCCGCGGCGGCCGAGGCAAAGCGACGAAATCCGATGGACTCCAGCGCCGGCAGAGCAATGAACGCTCCCGCTCCACGGAGAAAGTGACGACGAGTGTATGAGGTGTTCATGTTTGAGAATTCGTTTCTTCAGGCAAAAGAATGGGGGCAAAGGAGTGATTCATTCCGGTATTTGAGCCCAACGGGTTCAGCTCATACTAGCCCAGGGC
>RFJA01000100.1 GCA_003695065.1 Alphaproteobacteria bacterium | reverse complement strand
CACTCGCAGACACTATCGCTACATTCTCCCCACAAGAATGCATGAACTTCTTTAAAAACGCAGGATACGCTTCTAACTAAACCGAATTTGGTCTAGGGGAGACGAACCTACGAACGGACCAGCATGGGACCGAGTTTGCGCCCCCCGAAGATGTGCACATGGAGGTGCGGGACTTCCTGGTGAGAATCCGGGCCAGCGTTGGCCAGGATCCTGTAGCCCGGATCCTCAAGGCCAAGATCCCGGGCAACCTTGCCAATGCCCCGCACGAAGCCGACGATCAGCTCGTCCGGCGCGTTGGCGGTGAAATCAGCCATGGAGACATACTCGCCCTTGGGAATCACCAGCACATGGATCGGGGCCTGGGGGTTGATGTCATGGAAGGCGAGCACGAAATCGTCTTCGTAGACCTTGTTACAGGGAATCTCGCCGCGCAGGATCTTGGCAAAGATGTTATCGCGATCATAAGCCATGGTCTGCTCCCATCGATATCAGCCTTTACGGGATTTCTTCTCATCGAGGCCGGAGGTGCCTTCGCGCTCGGCCAGCCTGGCGAACACGTCCTCTGGCGCCAGCCCCATGTCGGCCCACAGCACCATCAGGTGGAACAGTAAATCGGCTGACTCGGCGGCCACCTCGTCGGGGCTGCCATCAACTGCTGCCAAAGCCGTTTCGATCGCTTCCTCACCCACTTTCTGGGCGATTCGGTGGCGCCCTTTGGAAAACAGTCTGGCGACGTAGCTGGCCTCCGGGTCGCCACCCTTGCGGGATTCGATGACCCGGGCGAGGCGCCCGAGAACCTCCGCGTCACTCTCACTCATAGGGTGCTTCCTTCCTCGTCGGTGAGACGTACCGGAATACCATGATTTCGCATATGGCGCTTGGCTTCGGCAACCGAATATTCGCCGAAATGAAAGATCGAGGCAGCCAGCACCGCCGACGCATGGCCGTCGCGAATGCCCTCGACCAGATGATCAAGCGTGCCGACCCCGCCTGAAGCAATGACCGGGATCGGGACCGCATCTGCAATGGTGCGGGTCAGTTCGAGATCAAAGCCGGCCTTGGTGCCATCGCGATCCATGGAGGTGAGCAGGATCTCGCCCGCGCCCAGCGCCGCCACCTGGCGCGCGTAGGCCACGGCATCGACTCCGGTAGGGGTTCGCCCACCATGGGTGAAGACCTCGAAATTGCCGTTCGCGGTGCGCTTGGCATCAATCGCCACCACGATGCACTGGGAACCGAACTTGCGGGCCAGTTCGCGCACCAATTCGGGGCGCTTGACCGCCGCTGTCATGATCGACACCTTGTCCGCCCCGGCCAGCAGGAGTTTGCGCACATCGTCTTCCGAACGCACTCCGCCGCCCACGGTAAGCGGCATGAAGCAGGCTTCGGCGGTGCGGCGCACCACGTCGAGCAGGATCTCGCGTTCGTCGCTTGATGCGGTGATATCGAGAAAGCACAGCTCGTCAGCGCCGGCCGCGTCATAGATCTTGGCCTGCTCCACCGGGTCGCCAGCGTCCACCAGGTCAACGAAGTTGACCCCCTTGACGACGCGCCCGTCCTTGACGTCGAGGCATGGAATGACCCGGGCGGTCAACATTCTGCGGATTCCCGGAGACAGGCGAGAGCAGCTTTCAGGTCAAGCCGGCCATCGTACAGCGCGCGGCCCGATATCACGCCTTCAATGACGCCGCTGGAGGTTGCGGCGGCGGCCTTCAGCGCCTTCAGGTCCTCCAGCGAGGACACCCCGCCCGAAGCGATCACCGGAATGGCGAGACCGGCCGCCAGATTCACCGTGGCTTCCACATTGAGCCCGGTCATGGTGCCATCGCGATCAATGTCGGTGTAGATGATGGCGGCGACACCGGCGTCCTCGAACCGGCGCGCCAAGTCAAGGGCCGCCAGGTCTGAAGTCTCGGCCCAGCCTTCCACGGCAACCATGCCGCTGCGTGCGTCGATTCCCACTGCAATCCGTCCCGGATAGGCCTTGGCAGCGGCGCGCACCAGATCGGGTTCGCGCACTGCCACAGTGCCCAGGATGACCCGGCGCACCCCGCGGTCAAGCCAGTAGGTGATGGTGTCCAGATTACGAATTCCACCACCCAGTTGAACCGGCGTGTCGCCAGCCGCAGCGAGAATGGCGTCCACCGCATCGCCATTGACCGGGTGCCCGGCGAAAGCACCATTCAGGTCCACCAGATGAAGCCACTCGGCCCCGGCATCGACGAAGGCGCGAGCCTGTTCGCCCGGGTCGTCGTTGAACACCGTGGCGGCGTCCATATCGCCCTTGACCAGGCGCACGCAGGTGCCGTCTTTCAGGTCGATGGCCGGAAACAGAATCATCGGCGGGCGAACTTTCAACTCTCCAGATATTTGATGTAAAAGTGGCCGGGCAGATATTCCCCATTGACCCGGGCATACCGCTCCTTGGTGGCCCAGCGCTTATAACCGCTCGCCTCGGCCAGCGCGATTGCCGCTTCGCGGTCGGCGCGCACATGCACTTCAAGGGTGCTAAAGCCTTCTTCTCTGGCCCGTTCCTCAACATCGCGCAGCAGGGAGCGGGCGAGGCCATGGCCCCGGGCCCAGGGCGCTACGAAAAACGTGCCCACTTCCGCTGCGAAGGCGGCAGCTTCGTTGTTACTGGGCGGGCGAATGAGCTGCGCCGTGCCCACGATGGTGCCCTTGAGGCGGGCCACGAACAGGGTCCGTTCCGGAATCAGCAGAACGCCCCGCCAGTAGGCTTCAAGCGTTGAGCGCGCCGGTGGCTTGAGCCAGCCGAAGCCCTGGCCTTCGATGATGGCCTCTGTCGTGGCTTCGCACAGCTCGGCGAGGTCATTGCCGTAAAATTGGTCGAGTTCCTGGGTCTCCGTCACAGCGGATCTCTGAGCGCGTGATGTGTTCTGAGCCATGCTTTCACGGTAGCCAAGTCAAAAAGTTTGCAATAAGCGCCAGTCCGACCCGTTGACTTTTCTCCGGGTGGAACTGGGTACCAATCATATTGTTGCGCCCCACAATGGCGACAACCCGTCCCCCGTAATCCACTGTGCCAAGCACCACATCGTCATGCGCACAATACATGGCGTAGCTGTGCACGAAATAGGCGTAGGCTTCGGTGGGTAGCGTACGCAATACCGGGTGGGCCCGGCCCCTGTCACTCAGTTCGAGGCGGTTCCAGCCCATGTGCGGAATCTTCAGCGAGGGATCGTCAGGCGCCAGAGCCCGTACCTCGCCGTCGATCCAGCCAAGGCCGGGATGCTCGCCATATTCAAGCCCCCGATCCGCCATCAGCTGCATGCCGACACAAATACCGAGGAACGGCCGGCCTTTGTTTAATACAACCTCGTCAAGGGCGTCAATCATGCCGTCGAGACGTCCCAGACCGGCCCGGCAATCGCCAAACGCGCCGACGCCGGGCAGCACGACCCGGTCCGCTTTGCGAACCACAGCGGCCGAATCGGTCACAACGATCTTTTCGTCAAGACCGGCCTCGCGCGCGGCTCGCTCGAATGCCTTGGCGGCGGAGCGCAAATTGCCCGACCTATAGTCGATGATCGCTACCGTCATACCATGGCCCCGGTTCCCAAACCGTTACCAAAATGGCGCTCTTCCGCCTCGTCGAGACTATGGGCGGCGATGATATCCACTTCCTGGTAGCCGCGCCGCGCAAGCGTCCAGCGGCGCAGGTTGTTGGCTTCGGCGCCAATCAGGATGGCTGTCGCCACGGCAAGCACCAACTTGCCGCCCGGGGAAAGGCCGAACCACGCCGCAAGTGCCTCGCTGGCGACACCGATCACCAGAAACAGAAGCGCCACCAGCCACAACCGGTGGTACAGCGCCCACAGCACCTGAAACAGGAACGCCCAGACGGAAAAGCCTTCGCGCACCAGGACGATATCCTGCTCCCGCCCGGCATCAGCCGGCCTCACATGAACGCTGTAGATCTTGAGTGCCACGCCAAGTACTCCAAAAGCCGCACCGGCAACCGCCGCGCCCCCGGTCCAAGCGTCAGGCGATATCGCTCTGATCGCCCAGGACGCCCTTGGTGGACGGCAGCGCGTCCGCCTTGCGCGGATCGATTTCAATGGCCTGACGCAAGGCCCGGGCCAGTCCCTTGTAACAGGATTCGATGATGTGGTGGTTGTTGGTTCCGTACAGGTTCTCCACATGCAGGGTCACGCCGGCGGCCTGGGCGAACGCGCGAAACCATTCGAGAAACAGCTCGGTGTCCATGTCGCCGATCTTGTGGCGAGTGAAATCCACTTTCCATACCAGGAACGGCCGCCCCGAGACGTCAATTGCAACGCGGGTACAGGTTTCATCCATGGGAATTTGCGCGGCACCGTACCGGGTGATCCCCTTGAGATCACCGAGCGCCCTGGCCACTGCCTGGCCAATCACGATGCCGGTATCCTCCGTGGTGTGGTGATAGTCGATGTGCAGGTCGCCCCTGGCTTCGAGCGAAATGTCGATCAGGCTGTGGCGCGACAGTTGCTCCAGCATGTGATCCAGAAAACCGATTCCGGTGGAAACGGCATAGCGGCCGGTGCCGTCCAGATTGACGGTTGCCGTGATCGCCGTTTCCTTGGTCTTGCGTTCGACCGTTGCTTGTCGCATGGGCTTGCTCCCACAACTCTCCGGTGCTGCGCGCACCCATATACCAGCCATCTTCCGCCAGTGCCAGTCCTAGAGTGCCGGTAATAGAGCAAGAGGATGGGCTGGTATCGGCTCCGGCCTCTTGACCCGGCGCCCGGAATGGCCAAATAGAGGAATTCACACGGGCGGATCCTTCACATCAATTGCAGGACGGAAGATTTTGTCTGAAAAATCGCAAAGTTGGCACGGCACGACGATTCTCTCGGTGCGCAAGGGCAACAAGGTGGTGATTGCCGGCGACGGCCAGGTGTCCCTTGGTCAGACCGTCATCAAGGCAGGCGCGCGAAAGGTGCGCCCCGTGGGCGATGGTAACGTGATTGCGGGTTTCGCGGGGGCCACGGCGGATGCCTTTACCCTGTTTGAACGCCTTGAAGCCAAACTGGAACGCCATTCCGGCCAGTTGGTGCGCGCCTGCGTGGAGTTGGCCAAGGACTGGCGCACCGACCGCTATCTGCGCCGTCTCGAAGCCATGATGGCGGTGGCCGACCGGTCCACCAGCCTGATGCTGACCGGTACCGGTGACGTGCTGGAGCCCGACGACGGCATAATTGCCATCGGGTCGGGCGGCAACTACGCACTTGCGGCGGCGCGTGCCCTTTACGACCAGAACCTGGATGCCGAGGCGATCGCGCGCCGGGCGATGGAAATCGCCGCGGACATTTGCGTCTACACCAACAACAATCTGACCATCGAAGTGCTGGAAACCGAATGACTGTCTTTTCCCCTCGCGAGATTGTCTCCGAGCTTGACCGCTACATCATTGGCCAGAAGGCGGCCAAACGGGCCGTCGCCATTGCGCTTCGCAACCGCTGGCGCCGCCAGCAGTTGCCTGAGGACTTGCGGGATGAGGTTCTGCCCAAGAACATTTTGATGATCGGGCCAACGGGTGTTGGCAAGACCGAAATCTCGCGCCGCCTCGCCCGCCTCGCACAAGCCCCTTTCGTCAAGGTGGAAGCCACCAAGTTCACCGAGGTGGGCTATGTGGGGCGCGATGTGGAGCAGATCGTGCGCGACCTCACGGAAACCGCAATCGCCATGGTGCGCGAACGCAAGCGGCGCGAGGTGACGGCGAGCGCCGAGCTCCATGCCGAAGAGCGCCTTCTTGATGCGCTGGTGGGCGAAAAGGCGTCCCCGGACACCCGTCAGAAGTTTCGCAAAATGCTGCGCGAAGGTCAGCTTGACGACAAGGAGGTGGAGGTCGATATCGTCGATCAAGCGTCCGCCATGCCAACCTTCGAAATTCCGGGCATGCCTGGCGCCAGCATGGGCATGATCAATCTCAGCGACATTTTTGGCAAGGGTCTGGGGCAACGCACCGCGCGCAAGCGGCTGAGCGTGCGCGAGGCCCGCAAGATTCTGATTACGGAAGAAAGCGACAAGCTGGTGGACGAGGAATCCGTGGTCCGCGAAGCCGTCGAAGCGGCCGAGCAAAGCGGGATCGTGTTCATCGACGAGATCGACAAGATTGCCGGGCGCGAAGGCCGGGTGTCCGGGGATGTGAGCCGCGAAGGAGTGCAGCGCGACCTGCTGCCGTTGATCGAGGGCTCCACCGTCGCCACGAAATACGGGCCGGTCAAGACCGACCATATCCTGTTTATCGCGTCCGGGGCGTTCAGTCTGTCCAAGCCCTCCGATCTGCTGCCCGAGCTGCAGGGTCGGCTGCCGATCCGGGTCGAACTGTCGGCGCTTACCGAGGACGATTTCAAGCGCATTCTGACCGAACCCGACAACAGCCTGATTCGCCAGTACAAGGCCCTACTTGCCACCGAGGATGTGACCCTGACCTTCACCGAGGATGGCATCGCCGCGCTTGCGCGGATTTCGGCCGAAGTCAACAACACGGTGGAGAACATCGGGGCGCGCCGTCTCCATACCGTGATGGAACGGGTGCTCGACGATATCAGCTTCACCGCCACGGACAAGGCCGGGGCCGAAGTGGTGATTGATGCCGCCTATGTGGAGAAGAACATCGGTGATCTGGCCAAGAACGCCGACCTGTCCAAGTTTATTCTGTAGACACCTTCCGGCAAGAGGAGCCCATGACGGAAAGATTCGGCGTCGTGCCAACCGATCTGCTCAAGTCCGTTGACGGGCTTACCCTTCTGCGGCGTGTGGCGTCAGGCGATCTGCCCGCGCCAACCATGGCCCAAACCCTTGATTTCAAGCTGGTCGAGGTCGAACATGGGCGCGCGGTGTTTAGCGGCACGCCGTCGGCGCACCATCTCAATCCCATGGGTACGGTTCATGGCGGCTATGGCGCCACTCTGCTTGATTCCTGTATGGCCTGTGCGGTTCATTCCACGCTTCCGGCGGGAACCGGTTACACCACGCTCGAATTCAAGGTGAATCTGGTGCGTGCCATGACCGAAACCACTCGCGAAGTGCGCGCCGAGGGTCGCGTGGTTCACGTGGGACGGCGGGTCGCCACGGCCGAAGGCACGCTCAGCGACAGGGAGGGTCGGCTTCTCGCTCACGCCACCACAACCTGCATGCTTTTCCCGCTCTAGCACTCGACCGGATCATCGACAAATTGGGTGATGGCGCTGCTTTCCACCTCCAAAACCCAAAGATCCGAATCATAGCCGATCTGGCGCGTGACATACCTGTCGGCCTCGGCTTCCGAAACCGGATCCGGTCCGGTGGCGCGCCGCCATCCCCAGGACCCGTCGGCAAGCAGGCCGCGGGCGTAGATCACGCAACCCGACTCACGGCCATTGGCCTTGATGAGGACGGCGCCCGCCGTCGCCTCGCCGCGGCGCACCAGAAGCGCCGGCACATCGGAGGCCCAGCAACGGCGGATGAACGCTGTGACCCAGATTTCGCTCTTGAGGCGCGGCTGGTGCATGGTTTCTGCCTCTTCTGTCCCATTTCGGGCGCTTCCACCGTCCCAATGTGGCACAGGTCACCGCGGCGCGCCCTGGTTTGCTTAAAGTTTTAATGGAATTTCAGTCAATTGCCCGTTGGCATGTCCATTGCGTGGATTATGGCATCCCAAACAGGAGACAAACCATGTCCATCAACTATTTCGCGCTTGCCAATGCGTTTCTGCTGGCCGCCGGCATGGTCTATCTTGTGGTCGCGTTCTGAACCCTGAAACGCAGGAAGCCCGACCGCATCGCGGCCGGGCTTCGGGAAACTTGGTGGAGCCAGGCGGAATCGAACCGCCGACCTCTTGAATGCCATTCAAGCGCTCTCCCAACTGAGCTATGGCCCCATAATCATCTTGTCACCAACGTCCGGCGAAACGTCTGCCGGACCCCCTTGCGCCGGGCCTCGCCTGCGACGCGGACCGGAATTTAGGCGCGATCGTCTCGAAGATCAAGAGCGCTCGCGATTGTTTCCGGCGTTTTTCCCGCGACGGCAGGGAACCCGGTCGAAAATGCCGTCTCCTCGCGCCCCGGTCCCGTCACCGGCCGTCTCAGGCGTCGTCGTCGCCCGACGGTTTCTTGGAGATCACGCCGGCCACCTCGTTGTCATCGTCATCAAGGTCATCCTCGATGATGTCTTCGTCGTCGTCGTCGATGTCGATATCGTCGAGATCCTCGATGTCGTCGATGTCATCGGGGTCCACTTTGGCCTTCTTGGGTTTCTCGACGGCTTCCTCGGGTATTGGCTGTTTGCTTTTCAGCACCACCTCGGGTTCGAACGTCGCCCCGCAAGCCACACATTCGAGCGGAATCGGCTTGTTCAGGTCATAGAAGCGTTCGCCGCATTTGGGACAGGTACGCTTGGTACCCCACTCGGGCTTGTACACGGAAATCTCCCTTGGACTATGGTATCAGAACTTGCTTCACCAATTGCCACGATCAGTTGTCGCTGTGAAAACCTGATCTCGGGACCAAAGTCAAGGCCGAAGTTGCGGAAATTGGCAGTTTGGTCGTCGCCGTCTATATGGTAGAGACCGCAGTCACGGCGTACCAGCCAATGCCAACAGGCTCGATAGAAAGACGGAATTGAACGCGTGCCCAAACTCGTATCCTGTTCTGCCCGCGGATTGAAAGGCGACGTCCGGGTGCCGGGGGACAAGTCGATTTCCCACCGGGCGCTGATTCTTGGAGGCCTTGCCACCGGCGAGACCACGGTCGAAGGCCTGCTCGAAGGCGAGGATGTGCTTGCCACGGCAAAAGCCATGACCCGCTATGGCGCGCACCTTGCCCGGGACGACACCGGTCTCTGGCGGATTCGGGGCATCGGGGTGGGTGGCCTCGCAGAGCCGGAAGACGTTATTGACATGGGCAATTCGGGTACGGGTGTGCGCCTGCTGATGGGGCTGGCCGCCACCCATCCGGTCATGAGCGTGTTTACCGGCGATGAGTCGCTGCGCCGCCGGCCCATGGCCCGCGTTGCCCGGCCGCTCGAATCGATGGGAGCGCAGATCCTGACCCGCCCGGGCGGTCGGTTGCCTGCCACGGTGGTGGGAACCGGCGAGGCATTGCCGATCACCTATCAGATGCCGGTGGCGTCCGCCCAGGTCAAATCGGCGATTCTGCTGGCCGGTCTCAATACTGCCGGGCGCACCACGGTGATCGAACCGGCGCCGTCGCGCGACCATACCGAGCGCATGCTGGCCCATTTCGGCTGCGCTGTCCATGTCGGTGAACAGGATGGCAAGCGCACGGTTTCAGTGAACGGTTATCCGACGTTGCGGCCACAGTCGATGGTGGTTCCCGGCGATCCGTCGTCCGCCGCGTTCCTGGTGGTGGCGGCGCTGATTACCCCCGATTCGGAACTGACTATCCGGGGCGTCGGCCTGAACCCCCTGCGCACCGGGCTTTTCGACACCCTGATCGAGATGGGGGCCGACCTCACCATGACCAACCGGCGCGATGCGGCGGGCGAACCGGTGGGCGATCTGGTGGTGCGCTCGAGTGCGCTCAGGGGGGTTGACGTGCCGCCTGAACGCGCCCCGTCGATGATCGACGAATATCCGATTCTGGCTGTTGCTGCGGCGGTCGCCGAAGGCACCACCCGGATGACCGGGCTGGCGGAGCTCCGGGTCAAGGAAAGTGATCGAATCGCCGCCATGGCGCGCGGCCTCGAAGCCTGCGGGGCGGGTGTCGAGGAACTCGAAGACGGACTGGCAGTCAGCGGCAGTGCCGCAGTTCCGGGCGGTGCCACGGTCACCACGCATCTCGACCATCGAATCGCCATGTCGTTCCTGGTTCTGGGCCTGGCCAGCACCGCACCCGTCGCTATTGATGACGACGCCATGATCAATACCAGCTTTCCGGGCTTTGCGGCGCTGCTGAATGGCGTTGGAGGGCGTATCCGGTGACTGTGATTGCGGTGGACGGTCCGGCCGCCGCCGGCAAGGGGACGTTGGCGCGCCGTCTCGCCGTGGCACTCGGGTTCGCCCATCTCGACACCGGCGCGCTCTACCGTG
>RFJA01000099.1 GCA_003695065.1 Alphaproteobacteria bacterium | reverse complement strand
GTGGGTGCCATTACCCGCCGACGCGTCCTTTTTGTCGTAGGGTAGCATCACGAGGAACTCGACCGCTGCAGTGCCATAGGCGGCGAAGCTGTCGGTCGCCGCCAGCCTGTGGCACCCCAAGGTGGCAAGCAGACCGTCGTAGAAAGACTTTGCCTCTTCAATGTCCGGCACACCGACGCTCAAGTGATCGATCATGGTCATGTTTGCTTCTCCTTTCATAAACGAAAACGGGCGCGGAGGAACCGCGCCCGTTATCACCGTTAAAGATCGGTAGCCGCGATATTCCGGATTTTGGCCCAGTTTTTGCTCGCTTTTTTGATGGTGCCGGCACGGTCCTTGTTGAACGCGCGCAGAATGTCCTCGTTCACGAACACATAGAGCTTGCCGTCCACAACCGCAGCGTACCGCGGATCACCATCAAATTTCTTGCCCACCGATACGCCGTAGGTACAAAACCCGCCGTTTTGGGGCACGTAGCGTTCCGGGTTCTTTTTGAAGATGTCGCGGTTTGCTTCGGTCGCGAAATAGTAGGCAACGCCGTCATGGACGGCCACGAAGGACGCCACGCCGTCGATACGGTTGCCCAACTCGACGAAAGCGACAGGATCGACGCCGTGCAGACCGAGAGGCGCCCCCTCAAGCGTGAGGCCCGGCACAACATTGTGTTCGTCTGCCGCCATCGCGGCGGGGGCAGACAGCGTTGCCGCAAGGGCGATCACAGCGAGCAGAATGGGTTTATTCATGATTTTTCTCCTTTGATTTCATGGGGGTATGAAGTGATTCAGGCCGCTTCGACGGCCGTGGTATCGACAACCGGAAAGTCGATTTCAGTTCGGGCCACATGGTTGAAGTAGTTGGTAAAGATATTGAGCGCGGTATTGGCGATGATCTCGACAATCTCTTCGTCGGAAAAACCCGCGCCTCGCACAGCCGACAGCTCCGCGTCGCCAACATGGCCCCGGGTGGCGACGATATGACGCACAAAACTCAGCGCCGCCGACACCTTCCGATCAGATGACCGGCCACGCAGATTGGCGGCCAGTTCTTCGGCCGATAGACCGACCATTCCGCCAACGGTGGTGTGTACCGATGCGCAGTAATCACACTGGTTGGCCCCGGCGACGGCGAGCGCGATCTGCTCTCGCAGTTGGGCCGACAGGGTCCCGGCCGCAAGCGCGCCGGCAAACCCAAGATAACCGCCAAGCGCCGCCGACGACTGGGCCATGGTGGCCAGGATATTGGGGACGCCTCCCATCTGCTTCTTCACAGCGTCGAGTAGTTCCGCAGTCTTGGGTGCGACCGCGGCTTGGTTCACAGGTTCAATGCGTTGCATGTCAGCTCCTTTGCATGTCTGGTTTCGACAGGAGCCAACCTGAACGGAATTGGACGATTAATCAATCCAACCCCATGAATTACGGATTTATCGCAAACTATTTGGGACTTTATGCAAATTTATTGTAGAGATTGGCGGTAGGCTGAGGGGGCAACGCCAAACTTTCCACTGAACGCGCGGGTGAAAGCCGCTGGAGACTGGTATCCAGTCTGGGCGGCGATTTGCTGCACGCTGTGACGCGACTCATCGAGCAGCGCGAGCGCCTTCTGCAAACGCCAGTCAGACAGATAAGACATGGGACCAACGCCAATCAGACTGCGGAAGCGCTCGGCAAATCGGCTGCGCGACATACCCACGGCGCTGGCCAGGGACTGAACGGTCCATGGTTGTTCGGGGTTCTTGTGCATCAGTTGAAGCGCACGCCCGATCTGGGGATCTCGAAACGCCTCAAGCACCGCCTGAAGATCGGGATGCTGAACGATGCCCGTTCGCAAAAGTTCAATAAACATGATCTCGGACAACCGGGTCACGGACGCGGCGGAGCCCAACTCGTCGGAAAAAATCCTTTGGGTCACCAGGCGCAGCACCTCGTCGAGCCACGGCTGCCTGGCGCGCGCCGACATTGATGTCACGAAGAATTCGGGAAGCGCCTGCAACAAGGGGTGGTCGGCCCCGCGCCGGAAGGTGAAATGACCACAAATCATCTGTGTGGAAGCATTTGGGTCCCCCTCTCCCAACACAAAAACCCCGCCTCCATCATAGCCGGAGTCCCGGATCACGGTTTCCAGTGGCGGTGCGGCGCGACCTGCAACGTCCATCATCACATGACTTGCGCCACGCGGAATCAGAATCAGGTCGCCAGGATGCAGGTCCACCGCCGCTCCGGAGTTGAGCCGAACATGCAGCGTGCCTTGCACCACAAGATGAAAGCGTGCCGCCTGGGGGTGCTCGGGCACTGTCACCCCCCACGGTGGAGAGAAATCGGTACGGAAATAAAGCGCCCCACTCAGATTCAGGGTATCGAGAATATCATTCAGAACATCCATTGCATATAAATCCAAAAAACGGGACTATCTGCAAAGAATATCCTTATATACCCCTGAATGAAAGACAGATTCTCCCAGTAAAATCGTCAGAGATCGGATTGTGCGCAACAGCCCCCGGCTGACGGTGGGACAGTATCTCCGGGTGCAGGGAACCGGTTTCTTGTGGACCTTGAGCCAACGGTGGCCATGGCGCACGTGGAATCCACGCCCCTAGACCAAATTCGGTTTAGTTAGAAGCGTATCCTGCGTTTTTAAAGAAGTTCATGCATTCTTGTGGGGAGAATGTAGCGATAGTGTCTGCGAGTG
>RFJA01000098.1 GCA_003695065.1 Alphaproteobacteria bacterium | reverse complement strand
TCCCGAGGTCGGCTGCCGCAATCGATTGACAAGGCGTCCGTCAATGAGGATCAAAGCCACCGCCAGAATCGCGATGGCGACGAAATGACGCGGATCAAGAAGCTCACCCAGCGCCAGCGCCCCGGTCACGACTGCCACCACCGGAACCAGGAAGGTCACCAGCATCACGTTGGTGGCGCCACCGACAGCCAGGATACGAAAATAGATGATATACGGCAGGCCGGTGGACAGAACACCGTTGGCAATCACCGCCCAGATCGCCAGGCTCGACGGCTGGGCCAGCGTCCACGGGCGCTCTACCAACAGCATCGCCGGCAGCACCGCCAAGGTCGCCACGATCATCTGACCGGCAGCCAGTGGCAGTGGCTTGAGGCCCATGGTCTGGAATCGTCGTCCGTAGACGGCTGCCACGGCGTAGCAAGCCGCCGCCCCGAGAAACGCGAACTGCCCCAGCACACCAACGCCCAGACCCGCCAGCACATCCGGCCCGATCATCACCACCACGGCCGAAAAGCCGAGAAGAAGTGCTAGAACCCGGGTCAGGGTCATGCGCTCGTCATGGGTAAAGAAATGGGCGATCACCAGCGTGAACAACGGCCCGGTGGCCATAAGCACACCACCCAGACTGCTCGGAATGTACTGCTGGCCCCACACGATCAGACAGAAGGCGGCCGCATTGCCCACCACTGCCGAAAAAGCGATGGCCTTCCACGCGCTCCAGCTACGCGGAAACCGCATCCCCAGCGCGGTCATGAGAAAAAACAGAATGCCGGCGGCGAACAGGAGCCGGAAGAAGACCATGGTGAAGGGCGGAACCTCGCGGACCGCCACCTTGATGATGGAAAACGAGGTACCCCACAGCACTGCCAGCAGCAGGAGCAGCAGCCATTCGATTGTCCCCATACGGGGCCCGCTAGTCATGGTAACGACTCCCGCTCCGAAATGCCTTGGTCAGGAGGTTTTTGCGCCGAGTGTCGCGTGATCGGGTGCAATGGGGTCGGGTTCCGGCGCATCGCCGTCACCCACCTCGATTCCCTCACTCACCAACTTCCGGCGCAATTCCTCGTAAACTGCGGCCAACAGGTCGCGATCCCGGGCCCGCAGCACAAGATTGGCCCCGTAACGGTCGCGGTAATAGAACGGATAGCTGCCGATGCTTACGTTGGCATGGGCCGCCTGCACGGCGTCCACGATATGGGCGATGACGCTCTCACCCGCATACGCGTGCATGCTGCGTGACAACATCTTGCGCCCGCCTGCCAGTTTGCCCTTGAGCGAGCCCAGCATGGCTTCCACCACGTCCGGGATTCCCGCCAGCACGTAAACATTGTCCAGGCGAAAACCCGGTGCAGCGCTGACAGGATTCCGGATAATTTCCCCACCCGCCGGAACCCGGGTCATGCGCCGCCGGCCTTCGGTCATGTTGTCCTCGCCAACCCGTGCAGCCAATGCGGCATGGGCCTCAGCGTTGTATTCGAGCGCCACGCCGAATGCGCTGGCGATGGATTCAGCGGTGATATCGTCATGGGTTGGCCCGATCCCGCCAGTGGTGAACACATACTCGAAGGCGGCACGGCATTCGTTGACGGTGCGTACAATGACATCCCGGTCATCGGGAATTACCCGTGCTTCCTTAAGCTCGATCCCCTCATCGTTGAGCCACTCCGCGATATAGGCGAGATTGCGGTCCCGGGTCCGCCCCGACAGGATTTCGTCGCCAATAATGATCAGGCAGGCACGATAGACCCGCTCGTCCGTGGCTGCGTTGTCCGTCATTCATTTGCTCCGTTGCACGACCGGCGGGGGAAAGCTACAAGAAAGCCCATGAAATTTGAATATCCTCTGACCGAAGGTCGTCTGATCCGCAGATATAAACGTTTTCTCGCCGATGTGGAGCTGGAAAACGGGGAGATGGTGACCGCGCACTGCATGAATTCGGGTTCCATGATGGGGCTGAAGGAACCCGGCAGCCGGGTGTGGCTGTCACCGGCCACCAACCCCGAGGCCAAACTGAAATGGAAGTGGGAACTGGTGGAAGCAGGCGACGCCCTGGTGGGAATCAACACCGGGCACCCGAACAAGCTGGCGGAAGAAGCCATCGAAAGCGGGCGCATCCCCGCACTCGCCGGCTACCAAACCATTCGCCGCGAAGTGAAGTACGGCGAAAATTCGCGCATAGATCTGTTGCTGGAGGATCACGACGACGCCTCACCCGCCTATGTGGAGGTCAAGAATGTGACCCTCAAACGTAAGGGCGCGGCGGAATTTCCCGATGCGGTGACATCGCGGGGCGCCAAACATCTGCGCGAGTTGGCGCGAGTCGCCGAAGCGGGCAAGCGCGCGGTGATGCTTTATGTTGCACAACGCGGCGATTGCACCCATTTTACCATTGCAGGTGATATTGATCCGGGTTACGCCGAAGCCCTTGAACTGGCCCGGGCGGCAGGCGTGGAACTTTTGGCATTTGCTTGTGCCATGAGTACCGAAGAAATCCGGATCGAGGCCCCACTGGAGATCCGGATCTGACCCAGGTTGGGGGTCACGAAGAGATAGCGAAAAACGCAACACAAGAAGACAGAAGTCTGATGAATTACATTCTTGCAGCAGAGGCCCCCGCAACGGCGAGTGCCGCTGTCAAGCTCCATGCCCCGGAAGATTTCGAGGGAATGCGCCGGGCTGGTCGGCTGGCGGCCGAAACCCTCGATTTTATTACGCCCTATGTCAGGCCAGGTGTGACCACGGCCGAGCTGGACCAGCTCTGTCATGATTTCATCGTCGAGCGTGGCGGGATCCCGGCTCCGCTTAACTATCGGGGTTTCCCGAAATCCATCTGTACCTCGATCAATCATGTGGTCTGCCATGGAATTCCGGGGGACCGGAAGCTCAAGGAGGGGGACGTGCTCAACATCGACGTCACGCCGATCGTGGACGGCTGGCACGGCGATACGAGCCGCATGTTTTATGTGGGCAAGGTCCCCATCAAGGCCAAGCGACTGGTCGAGGTCACATACGAGTGCCTGATGCGCGGCATTGAAGCCGCGAAGCCTGGTGCAACGCTGGGCGATATTGGTCATGCCATCGAAACCTACGCCAAAAAGCACCGCTATTCGGTGGTCGAGGTGTTCTGCGGGCATGGTCTCGGACGGGTGTTTCATGATGCGCCCAACGTGCTTCATTATGGCAGGCCGGGAACGGGTCTTGTGCTCAAACCGGGCATGTTCTTCACCATTGAGCCGATGATCAACCTGGGCAGGCCAGACGTGAAAATCCTCGACGATGGCTGGACGGCCGTGACCAAGGACCGTTCGCTATCGGCCCAGTTCGAACATTCCATCGGGATTACGGAGGACGGCGCGGAAATTTTCACCTGGTCGCCAAAGGGCCTTCACTGCCCGCCCTACGAGATTTCTGATTAGGCCTGGCTGTCATGATCGAGCGTGCGGACAAACCCCATTATCTGGGTCACCGCCAGCGCCTCAAGGAACGGTTCCTGAGAAAAGGTCCGGATGCTCTCTCGGACTATGAGTTGCTCGAGCTGCTGCTGTGCCTCGCCATTCCGCGTCGTGATGTCAAGCCGATTGCCAAGGCCCTGATGAAACGCTTTGGCGGGTTTGCCGGCGTGGTCGCGGCAGCGCCCGATCAGTTAAAGGAAATAGACGGCGTGGGAGATGGCGCCGTGGTGGCACTCAAGGTGGCGCGTGCATCGGCGCAGGCGCTCCTCAAGGAAGAGATTCTGGAACAGCCGGTGCTTTCATCCTGGAACGCGGTTATCGGTTATTGTCGCGCCATGCTGGCGCACGAGGCCCAGGAACAGTTCCACGTCCTGTTTCTGGATCGCAAGAACCGGCTTATTGCCGACGAGATGCAGCAAAAAGGCACGGTAGACCACACACCGGTTTATCCGCGCGAAGTGATCAAGCGTGCGCTCGACCTGTCGGCCACCGCGATTATCCTGGTCCACAACCATCCGTCAGGCGACCCGTCCCCGTCGCGCGCCGATATCGAGATGACCAACGAAGTCAGGGATGCCGCCGCCAAGCTTGGCATCGTGGTTCATGATCACGTGATCATCGGCAAAAAGGGCCACGCCAGTTTCAAAAGCCTCGGGCTTTTGTAATCTGGTGGTGCATTGGACGACGCATAACGTCGGTTTTTCTTACAATTTTTTAGAGAATAAATTCCTAGATCGTCTTAGGTCTACTTTGAATCGGATGGTCTTTTCAAAATGTTGGATTTGTGAT
>RFJA01000097.1 GCA_003695065.1 Alphaproteobacteria bacterium | reverse complement strand
GGACCAGCACAGTGGGTATTTCCTGTGCATCCGCGCCCGGCACCGAAATGGCCGCGCTGTCACCGGACCGAAGGCCGGGAATCTGTTCGACCGCCCATTCGATGTCCTGGGGCCAGTGGTTGCGGCCGTTGATGATCATCATGTCCTTGAACCGGCCGACAATGTACAGCGACCCGTCAATGGCATAACCCATGTCGCCGGTATCAAGCCATCCGTCGTCGGTCAGGGCCTGTTTGGTTGCTTCCTCGTCATTGAAGTAGCCAACCATGACACTTGGTCCGCGCACGAACACCCGACCGATTTCCCGGTCCGCAAGGGCCTTGCCGTTTTCGTCACGAATTTCAAGTTCAAAGCCGGGCAACATCTTGCCGCAGTTGACCACCGCACGGTAAGCCACATTGTCGTTGCTGGTAATGACGCTGAAGAAGTGGCCGTTGGTGCCGGCTATCTTCTGGGGCTTCCCGTTTTGGCCGGGCCTGAGGTCTCCGGACAAGACCCGCTCGTCCACCATGTCCACCTCGACCCCGCGCTCGAGCGGCGCGAAGCTCACGGCCAACGTGCATTCCGCGAGGCCGTAGCTTGGGACGAACGCCTTGTCCTTGAAACCGGCTTCAGCCATGGTCTTGGCGAATCTGTCGAGCACGTCGGGGCGGATCATGTCGCCGCCAATGCCCGCTACCCGCCAGGCGCTGAGATCCAGCTCCTTGAGGTCTTCCGACCGCACCCTGCGGGCGCAGATTTCGTACCCGAATGTGGGACTGTAGGAAATTGTACCGCGGTTGCGACTCATCAGCCGCAGCCATTGCAACGGCCGCCGGGCGAAGTCTTCGGTCGCCAGATAGTCGATAGAGCACTGGCAGGTCACGGCGGCCAGAAGACAGCCCACCAGGCCCATGTCATGGTAAAACGGCAACCAGGACACCGTACGGTCGTCATCCCTGAGCTGAACGCCGTCCTTGCCGATCCCCCGGCAATTCGCCAGCAGCGCCTTGTGCGTCACCGCGACGCCGTGGGGAAACCGGGTGCTGCCCGATGAATACTGGAGATAAGCGAGGTCATCGGTTTCCGGCAGACGCAATGGCGCGGGCTTGCCATCAATGGTTTCTGGAAGGGCGTTGAAATCCTCGTGAGTTCCGCAGAACTTCAACGTCAGATCTTCTGTCGCTTCGAGCAATAGCGGATACATGGACGCGGGCGCAATAGCCACATCGGCCAGACAGCTCCGCATTTGCTGTGTCAACTGCTGGCAGTAACCTTCGCGTCCTCCAAACGAAGTGGGCAGGGGCAGGGGAACCGGGAGCACCGATGCATACTGGCACCCCAGAAAAGCAACCACGAAATCCAGACTGGTATCGGCGATCAGAGCTACCCGGTCACTTTTCTCAAGGCCGAACGCGATCAAGCGGCGGCCAAAGGCTACCGCTCTATCACGAATTTCGGCGTACGGTGCCGCGGTTGCCAGTTCGCCACGCGCGGAATAAAAATTGAGCCCGCGTTTACCTTGCGCAGCGTATTCGAGCGCGTCGACCAGTGTCGGAAAATCTGCAAAGCGTCTCGGCAGAGTATGATCGAGCGTCGGTGTAGGTTCCATCATCTTTGTCTTCAACCAGATGATCTATACGAGCGTTTCGTCCCGCGCTCCCACAAGGGAACGACTTTGTAATAAATCCGTCACGAGGTCAAATACAGTCATCCCCCCCAATCCGCAACTTTTTTGTGATTCGGAAAGGACGCCGTAGTTGCAACCCCTTTTCCCGCTGGCCAACGGAAGCGGCAGTGGTTACGGGACAATTGGGGCAATATTAAGGTCGCTTTTGCCGAGGCTTGCCTCCATTTATCCTCCGAAATCTTACCCCCGTTGCCAGTATGGTTGATGCACAATAGCATTTTTTAATGAAATTCAACAAGTTGCATTTGAACTCTTAGAAATGATCTAAGGGTTCCGGCCGGAAGGCGCCGTTTTCGAAGTGAGATAAACGCCGACGAGGATAAACGTGAATGCGATCCAGGCCGATGGTTGCAGTGTTTCGTCCAGCCACACCACGCCACACGCGATTCCGACCACTGGGACCAGATAATTGTTGAGGGACGCGAACGTCACCCCCACCCGCTCAATCAGTTTGACCAGTGCGAGGGTTGCAAGCCCGGTTGAGAACACGCCGAGCACGGCAACCGACAACAGCGCTTCAAAGCCCGGGGCAAGCCGCCACGGCCGGTCGACGAGACAACTCAGAGCAATCAGGACGGTTGCGCCGGTGAGCAAAATCATGGCGCCGCTGACGGCTGCATTTTCTTCAGGCATTTTGCGGATCAAGATACCCGCCAGGGCGTAGCAAAACGCCGCGACAAGAATGGCGATCAAGCCGACTGGTGTGGACTCCAGGGTTTCTGACGTGCTGGCGAGCACAAGGAGCGCGACACCGATAAAGCCAAGAATGACTCCTGCAATCTTTATCGGAGCCAGCTTTTCGTCGTGGGTCAAGAGATGGGCAAGCGGCAAGGTGAACAGCGGAACCGAAGACATGGATATGGCAGCCAAAGCGGAATCCACGTACTGCTGCCCCCAGCCGATTAGAAAGAACGGGACCACGGTCCCGATGATGCCGACGATCAGCGCGTGAAGCCAGGCCGTTCGATCCCTGGGAAAGCGCTGCCCCTGGAGCAGCGCCACCAAAGTGAGCACTCCGGCTCCCAAGGCGACCCGACCGGCCGCCAGAGACAGCGGGGGTATGTCCGTAACCGCGATTTTGACGAACATGAAGGCCGATCCCCAACATACGGCGAGCGTCCCGAGTAGGCCTGCATCACCAATCGTGATCCTTCGAGCCAAAGATTAACCTCCCTCTTGTCAGGTGACGTTCCGTCCTTCACTTTGACACCATGAATACCAGATCAGTTGACCCGAGGGGGCGATCCGGCCGGCGTCGATCCAAACCGCTGTCCGAGACGCGCGTGCGCAACTGGGCGCTCGGGTATCTCGGTCGTTTTGCCGCAACCGAGGCCCATCTTGTGGTGGTCCTGGAACGCAAAATCAAGCGCCATCTGGGTCCGGCAGTCGATCCTGACGAACTGGCGCGCTGGTTCGCGGTGGCAGAGACAGTTGCCCGTGACATGGTCCGCCTTGGCATTGTTGACGATCGAAATTACGCGGCCACGCGGGCCCGGTCACTGCACCGGAAGGGAAAGGCGCGCCAGGCCATCGCGCGCGACCTGGCGGTCAAGGGCGTGTCCCAGGCTGACATCAAGGCCGTACTGGACGAGTTAGGACAGGAGTCAGGGGGACGCCAGGCGGCCGAGGTGGAGGCCGCCCTCGCGCTGGCCCGCCGGCGCAACATTGGTCCTTTCCGGCGCCTCGGGCCACAGGGCGTGGAAGACGCTGACCGGCTGCGCCGGCGGGCCTACGGCATTCTTGCCCGCGCCGGTTTCAGCTATGATCTGGCGCGCCGGATCGTGGAAGCCAGTGACCTGGCCGAACTTGATCAGTACCTCGACGACTTGCGGGCCGAAGAGGCGAGCCATGAACCGTGAGGTCGGGCGGACCAGTCTGGGCCTCCGCATTGCACTGGTCTATGGCGGGTTTTTCCTGTTTCTCGGGATGTTCATGCCCTACTGGCCGGCATGGCTCGAAAGTCTCGGTCTTGGGCCCACCGCCATCGGCGTACTGGTAGCATTGACCCATGTGCTCAAGGTCATCACGTCGCCTCTGATTGCGCAAATCTCGGATGCCAGTGGCCACCGCCGCAGGGTGCTGGCCGTGGTGGCTGGGCTGGGAGCCGGGCTGTTCGGGCTGTATTTCGGAGCGCAAGGGTTTCTCGCGCTTGCCATTGTGACTGTTGTCAGCCATGCGTTCATCCCGGCGGTTCTTCCCTTGACCGAGCAGGTCGCGGTTCGCGCCGTGCGCCGTTGCGGCATCCATTACGGTCGGGTTCGTGCGGTCGGTTCCGTGACTTTCGTGGTTGCCGCCTTGGCGGGTGGTTTGTTGGTCGAACGATGGGGAATTGGCACTGTTCTGCCGTTCTGTCTGATGGCGCTGGTGGCGACCTTCGGGGCGGTTTTTCTGCTGCCAGGCGGTCGGGACCACGCTCCGAGGGAGAGCGACTCGATCGGCCTCAAACCTATCTTCCGGCTTCTCGGGAATCCAACCTTTCGCCGGGTTACTCTGGTGGTTGCGCTTCTGCAGGCCAGTCATGGCGCTTACTATGCGCTCGGCACCGTCCATTGGCAGAACAGCGGGCTTGATGCGGGACTGATTGGCGTTCTCTGGGGTATTGGGGTGGCCGCCGAAATCCTGCTGTTTATCGTGGCGGGACGCCATATCGCCACGATCGCGCCGGCCAGGGTCTTCATTGTGGTGGGCTTGGCCGGTTGTCTGCGCTGGGCGGTAACCGCGTTCTCCGCCAATCCGTCATTGCTTCTGGTTGTGCAGTGCCTGCACGCGCTGACCTATGGGGCGACGCATCTTGCGATGATGGCTTATCTGGGAAAGGCGGTCCCGGCCGAGCGCGCCGCAACCGCCCAGGCGATCTACAGCGCGGGTCCCATGGGAATCGCTCTCGGTCTGGTACTGGCTGTGGTCGGCGCGCTTTATGATCTCGTCGGCGGCTACGTCTATCTGGTGATGGCGGTCATGTGCGCGACGGCGGCGGCGATGAGTGTGGGCTTTACCGCGCGCGCAACCGGTCGAACGCCTTGACCAGGGCGTCGAGCGGCAGGGTCACGCATTTGTGCCGGCCGGGGTGGTCAATCACCGGCGTGAAAACGGCGTACTCTTTCCACCCGCTAAGTTCGTGCGTGTCGCCTGCGAGCATGGCGGCGACCATGTCACGGGCTTGCCGGATATTCGCTTCGCTCTGGCCTGGCGCCAGTGTGGCGATCAGCGACGCGCTCGCCTGGCACAGGACGCAGGCGCGGGTCTCGTGGGCCAGGTCGGCAACCTTTTTGTCGTTGAACAGAACATCGAGGCGAATCTGGTCGCCGCACAGCGGATTCTTGACGGTGAGTGTGATGGTGGCGCCGGCGAGACGTCCGGCGCCGCGGGCTTCACCGGCGAGACGCAGTATTTCCTTCTGGTAGAGCGGGTCGATCATGGGTCCCCACTTAACGACACGGCGGGCCGTTGTCCAGTGGGGTAGCTGCATCTGGCGGTGAGGATGCTGGTTTCGCTTGTATTTCACGGTGGGCGAGGCTAGATAAGGCGACGTTTTACCCTGTGATTT
>RFJA01000096.1 GCA_003695065.1 Alphaproteobacteria bacterium | reverse complement strand
TGGTGGGCCTCACCCAGGCGCTGGCGCTGGGCCGGGCCGGCTTTCATGTGGTGGTTGTCGATCCTGCCCCGGCACAGACCACGCTGGCGCCGGAATTCGATGGCCGCGCGTCAGCCCTCGCCCATGCATCCTGCAAGCTGCTGGAAGCGATCGGCGTGTGGCCCTTGCTGGCGCCCGACGCCGAAGCGATCCGCGAGATTCGCGTCTCGGATGGCGACGCGCCGCTTTATCTTCATTTCGATCACACGGATGTGGGCGACGAACCGCTCGGCCATATGGTGGAAAACCGCCACCTGCGGCATGCCCTTTATGCGGCGGTCGCCGATGTGTCCGCCATTACACTTGCCGCCCCCGACCGGATCGACAGGGTCGAACGCAGCGAAGACGGTGTCAAAGCCACCCTGGCCAGCGGCAGTCGCATCGCCGCACGCCTTCTGATCGGCGCCGAAGGGCGGCGGTCCCCAAGCCGGGAGGATGCGGGCATCCGGACCTATGAATGGACCTACGACCAGTGCGGTATTGTCACCACCGTGGAACACGAGCGGCCCCATCATGGCATTGCCCACGAGCGGTTCCTGCCGGCGGGCCCGTTCGCCATCCTGCCGCTTCGGGGTAACCGGTCATCCATCGTGTGGACCGAACGACGCCGCCTGGTGCCTACCATCATGAATCTGTCAGAGGCCGCGTTCGACGCGGAGCTGGCCAAGCGATTCGGAAGGTTTCTCGGCGCCGTTCGATCGACCGGGCCGCGCTGGCAATATCCCCTGTCTTTGCAGATATCGGAGTCGTTTGTCGACAACCGCCTCGCGCTGGTTGGTGACGCCGCCCATGGCATTCACCCCATCGCCGGCCAGGGAGTGAACCTCGGCCTCAAGGACGTCGCGGCGCTGACAGAAGTTCTGGTGGACGCCGCGCGCATCGGACAGGACATCGGCACGCCACCGGTACTGGAGCGTTATCAGCGCTGGCGACGGGTCGACACCTTGACGCTCAGCGTCGTTACCGATGGGCTCAACCGCCTGTTCTCCAACGATATCATGCCGGTGCGCCAGGCGCGGGATATCGGCCTTGCGGCGGTCAATCGCATGGCACCGCTCAAACGGTTTTTCATCAATCACGCGCGCGGCACCGTCGGGCGCCTGCCCCGACTGCTTCAGGGCCAACTGCCTTGAGGACGATCAATCGTCGATCTTGCGGGCCTCGTCCACAAGCATGATGGGAATACCATCGCGCACCGGATAAGCGAGACCTGCTTTCTCGCTGATAAGCTCGCCCCGTTCGCGGTCATAGTTCAGCGGCCCCTTGGTGACGGGGCACACCAGGATCTCGAGAAGCTTGGGGTCAAGCTCGGTGCCGGGGGGGGTGTGTTGTTCGCTCATCGTTGGTCTCCCGCTGGTGGGGTGGTTCCCGCTAATGGGGTCGGGCCGGCGAACCACCTTGTGTTCGCAACCAAAATTCCATCAGGTTGATCATTGTCTCGCACCGCGCCGTCAGATCCGGCGCTTCGAGAAGCGCCTGTTTCTCGCCGGCCTCCAGGGGGCAGATCACGGCCATGGCATCGATCAGCCGGTCGTCGGGCGCCGCCTTGAGCGCGTTCCAGTCCGCCGCCAGCCCGCGCCCTGCCAGAAAGGCGCGCAACACCTCCTCGAAGCGGCTTCGCAGGCGGTCCGGCAGGACAGCGCCGGAGGCACCATCGGCCGCGAACCGGTCGTAGGACACCAGCGCTTTCCTGTAGGGCGTGGTCCGGGCCAGTTCTTCCACGATCTCGAAGCGGGCGAGCCCGGCGAGCGTGATCAGAATCCGGCCGTCGGAGGTGTCCTGATGCTCGACGATCCGGCCAAGACAACCGGTTTCATAAAGCGCCGGTTCGGGCTCATTGCCCCGGGGATCGCGCGGCTGAATCATGCCGATGACCCGGTCACCGGCAAGCGCGTCGCGCGTCATGGCAAGATAACGCGGCTCGAAGATATTGAGCGGCAGGTGCGTGCGCGGCAACAGCAGTGCGCCGGCCAGCGGAAACAGCGGGATCACCGTAGGCAGGGAGCCAACCTTAATGCCAGAGTCCTCCGCCGCCCGGTCCGTCATGAGAACAGAACCGAGGAGAGCTGGCGACGCGCCCACTGCGTAAACTGGCTGGCCGGGCCAAACGCCTCGAACAGTTTCAGAAGCTGCTTGCGGGCCGCGTCGTCCTGCCATTCCCGATCGCGCCGCACGATTTCCACCAGTTCGCGCACGGCATCCTCATACTGTTGCGCCTTGATCAGAGCGCGGGCCAGATCGTAGCGGGCCTGGTGATCATCCGGGTTGCTGTCCACCGCGGCGCGAGCGGCCTCCGGGTCGCCGGCGTCCCGCACATCATCAGCCAGTGTCAGGGCTGCCCGGGCGCCCGCCACGTCGGAGTCGTGGGCCGCACTGGCAGGCAGCCCGTCGAGAAGCGCGCGCGCGCCATCGAGCTCGCCAGACCGGATATAACATTTGGCGAGCCCGGCCACCGCCTTGACATTATCGGGCTCCAGCCGATGCACTTCTGCATAAAGTGCGGCGGCGCGACTGATATCACCTCCATTGAAAGCAGCGGTGGCCTGTTCCAGCATCTGTTCGCTGGGCGCCGGGCCCCGGTCGCCAACCAGACGGGCAATGAACTGCTTGATCTGGCTTTCCGGGATCGCACCCTGGAACCCGTCCACCGGTCGCCCCTGAAAGAATGCAACCACCATGGGAATCGACTGGATACGCAACTGCTGGGCCAGCATCTGGTTTTCATCCACATTGATCTTGACCATGCGCACCGCGCCCCTGGCAGCCTTCACAGCACTTTCCAGCGCCGGGCCCAGTTGCTTGCACGGCCCGCACCACGGGGCCCAGAAATCCACGATCACCGGCACCCGCATGGAGGCTTCGATCACATCCTTGCCGAAGGCCTGCTGATCGCTGTCCTTGATAAGGTCGCCGCCGTGGTCGCCGCCCTGTGGCTGTCCAATGATGGTTTCCATGACCTTCTTTCCGTTTTTTGCCAACCCGTCCCGTTGATATAGCCCTGCACGCCCCGCGTTTAAAGGGCATTCACTGCGGCGAATACGGTGCGTCAAGATCAAGGATAATGGGCTCGGCCCCGCAATGGCGCAGAAATCGCAACAGATCCCGGGGCGCAATGGCGGTGGTCGCCTGATTGTGCAGCGGATGGAAGTTCAGCAAATCGTGGTGCATCAGGACAGCGTCGAGCACGACCGCCACGCCGCGCGCACTCTCGTTGAGCATGGCAAACGGCGTAACCGAACCCGGTCGCACGCCGAGCCTCTCAAACACCTCCTCCTCCCGGGCGAAACTCAACCGGCCGACCGGTACCGCGTCAGCCCGTGCAAGAGCCCTGAGGTCAACCCGGCGCGCTTCGTCCACCACCGCGAGGACAAAAGCCCCCTTCCGGTCTTTCAGGAACAGACTCTTGCAATGGCCGCCGGGGAGCATTCCGCGCAGCGCACGGCTTTCCTCCACGGTGAAACCCGGGGGATGGCGATGGGTCCGATGAGAAATTCCCAGCCCATCAAGACATCGCAACAAGTCCTGTTCGCTTGCTGGCATGGCCGGACTCAAATCCTTTATGACAATGACATCTTGCCCCTCAGGGCCGGACCCTAGTGGTGCGCGGTGTCTGCGGCAAGCCTCCGCCCACAAATCAGGGCAATTTGACGCTGAATTAGGTCTTGCATTCCGGAAATCTTGTCGTAATATCACGCCGCAATCGCCACGGCGCCCCAACGGGCCGGCGATTCCCACCCAGGATGCGGGCGTAGCTCAGGGGTAGAGCACAACCTTGCCAAGGTTGGGGTCGTGAGTTCGAATCTCATCGCCCGCTCCAATTTCTCAAAAGAAAACAGTCGGTTATAAAAACCCAGTTTTCTTAAATTCCAAAAAATGCCATGTTCGGATCATGTTCGGAATCACCGAATAAGGTTCGGATTTTGAAGGAACTTCGGTCGCAAAGCCCTGCCGACTCTGAAAAGGAGTCAGCAAAGAGTGATCTGGAAAGCCGGTCTTTTCGGGATGGGGCGATCTACCTTTATCGCCGCCCTGACACTCCGGGAGTATGTTAGGCGGTCAACAGAGGACCAAAACAGCAACAGAGCTAACATGTCATGCAGTGCCTCAAAGGGGCGCAGTTCACCCACGGTATGGGCGTGCTATGCTTTTTGGCAAGTCCTGCCCAGGACCCAAAAAAGGGGGGCGTTACCGCCCCCTTTCGCGTCCTTTGGAAAACGAAGGTGCCCTCAAAAGGTCTTCGATAAATCCAGGCCAATCGTGCGCGGGGTATTGGTCCATTTTACGGTAATGAGTGAATCCTCCGTTCGGACCCTGAGATCGCCGCGCTTGTCAAAGACATTCTCCACATAGAAGGTCAGGTTAAATCCGGCATCCAGGTCGAATGCGCCGGCTCGGAGGTTGACGATCTCGTAAGCCCGCTGCTTGCGATTGAACCGTGACTCGGTATTGAGTTCGGAATTTGACTTTCCGTGGTATGCGAACTCACCCCGGATAAATCCATTCCATCCTTCAGACACCGCAAGTGGAAAAGTATATTGAGCCATGGCGTTTGCGGGGACCTCGGGAACAAATGGAATTTTGTCTCCCTTGCGCCCTGGGGCAACAACTTCATCCGAAATCTGGTCTTCGGTCAGTTCGCGCTTTGGAAGCCAACTAATACCTCCGGAAAAGTCGAGACCTGTCGCGGGTCGTACAGTCAGCTCAATCTCTAGACCTTGCACCTCGGCGGCGCCGGCATTGCCAACAAAGCCGAACGCTCCCGTGGGATCATTTCCCGCCACCTGGATATCAGACCAGTCTACATAGAACGCCGCAAGATTCAGGTTGACCCGGCCATCCGCCCAGGTGGTTTTCGCTCCAACCTCATAGTTCCAGAGGCCATCGGCATCAAAGCCGGGAGGCACCTGTACGGCAATCTCGGGCAGGACGCTCTCCGCGGCTCGTCGGGCGCCGCGCACCTATGGATCGCTGCTTCGCAACGACACAGCGAGGAAGGCCCGATGAGCCAAGATCAGAACGATAGGGCGGCGAGCGCATTCATCAGCAGGAAGATTAGGTTCGACGGCTTGCTGGAGAGGCTTGCCACCCTGTCGGCCGATCATTTCGGCGTTTCTCCCGCCGATGTTCACTGGGGCCCCTGTTGGCGCTGTCGCAGATGCCGCTCTGCTACTGCGGCAGGCTCTTGCGCAACTGGAACCGGGTCAGCCTTCGGCTTCGTCAAAGTAGTCGGTATCGACCTTTTTCAACTCGAGGGTGCGGTAGCCCCGAACTGCCACGCCGTATTTCACTAGACCAAATTCGGTTTAGTTAGAAGCGTATCCTGCGTTTTTAAAGAAGTTCATGCATTCTTGTGGGGAGAATGTAGCGATAGTGTCTGCGAGTGCGT
>RFJA01000095.1 GCA_003695065.1 Alphaproteobacteria bacterium | reverse complement strand
TGCTTGCCGGGCAGGAGCTGCCGCGGTTTCTCCCAACCGGCGTTTTTGTCCAGTCGGTGGAGTTCATCTCGTCCAACAATGTGGCGATCACCGGTTATGTGTGGCAGCGTTTCGAAAAGGCGACGACCGGGCAAGAGGCCCTGCCGGCGGGTTTCGACCTGCCCGAAGCCGACACGCTGGAGGTCAAGGAGGCCTATCGGACAAGCACCGAGACCGAGACCGTTATCGGCTGGTACTTCCGGGTCACGTTGCGCCAGACGTTCAACTATTCCCGGTTTCCCTTCGACTGGGAGGCGGTGTGGATCCGGCTGTGGCCCCGGACATTTGAACAGAACGTGATTCTGGTCCCCGATCTTGACGCCTACCGGATCACCAACCCGGGAACTCTGCCCGGGATCGAACACGACCTGTTCATTGGCGGCTGGACACCAATCAGCAGCTATTTTGAATATCGGGTCAACCGCTATCGCGCCAATTTTGGCGTGGACCAGGCCGGGGTGATCCAGGGTCGGCCGGAGCTTTATTTCAACATCATGATCCGGCGCAATTTTCTGGACCCGTTCGTATCCAATCTGACGCCGATAATCCTGGTTCTGCTGCTGATCTTCGCCATGTTGATGACGGTACAGCGCGAAGCCAAGAACCGGGACCTTCTCGGATTCAACGCGGCAACCATCATCACCACCTGTGCGGCACTCTTCTTTGCCGTGCTGATTTCGCATATCGAGTTGCGCTCGTCGCTGGCGGCCAAGCAGATCTTCTATCTCGAATATTTCTACTTCATCACCTACGGCGTGATTCTGCTGGTCTGCGTGAACTCCATCCTGTTCACCAGCGACCGTCAGATTCTCGGCATCCACTACCGCGATAATCTGTTGCCCAAACTGTTCTTCTGGCCGGTGGTGCTGGCGGCCATGTTCGTGGTGACCCTGCTGATGTTTCTCCAGGTCTGAAGCTCAGCCAAGAAACCAGCTTTCCACATTGTCTATCGACTGTTCCTTGCTGTAGCGCATCCAGCCCTTGACGATGCGCACGATGTACCAGACCAGCGTCGCCAGCGCGAGCAGGAAGCCGATCCCGATCGGGGCGAGCGCCATGCTGACGACACCGTAGAGAAGCCCGATCCAGAACGTGCGAATGAGCCAGGTGAAGTGGCTCTCGCGCCAGGTCCCTGCGACCTCCCCGCGCTGAAGATAGGCGATAACCACCCCCAGGATCGCGGTGATCCCGAAAAGGATAGCCACCAGATAACAGATGTAGGAGACCAGCAAAAGGTCTGTGCCACGGGCGGTCTCCGGCCCGGTACCGGATTCGCGCCCGGAGGACGCTGGGGAATTGGGCGAGCCCGCTGGCTGGCCGTCTGACGGATCGCTCATGATGCCTGCTCCATGGTTCATCGACTGACCGAAGTAGACGACAAATCGGCCGTCGGTTCAAGGACTTCGCGCCGAAAGCTAGCGGGGCGGCAGGTCCATTTCTGCAAGCACCTGGCCGGCCAGGTACAGGGAGCCGCAGATCAGAATGCGCGCCGGTTCGCCGATCATCGCCAGCGCCTGGTGAAAATTCTCGGCGCTGTGTGCGGATATTCCGAGGTCACGTGCCGCTGCGGCAATCGCCCGTGGATCATGGCAGGCTTGCCCCGGGATCGGAATGGCGATCAAGCGCTCCACATGGCCGGCAACAGGCGCCAGAAACCCCGCCACGTCCTTGTTCGCCATCATGCCCATGATCAGGGCAAACCGCCCACCCTCGTGCGCCATGGCGTCGGCCAGCACTGCACCCGCCGCCGGATTATGGCCACCGTCAAGAAACACCCGCGCCCCTGCCGCAAACCGCCCTTTGAGCCCGGGCGCACCCGATATGTCCTGGAACCGGGCCGGCCAGTCCACCGTCTCAAGCCCCACTGCGAATGCGTGATCGGGGACTGGCAGATGGCGCTGGTGGCGCAAACAGGCGACGGCGAGCCCGGCATTGATCGCCTGATGGCCACCCCGAAGCGCAGGCAGCGGCAGGCCGAGCCCCCCCAGACCGTCTTCATAATCAAGACCATGCGCACCCATACTGACCCGCCAGTCCCGGCCATTGAGGACGAGCGGCACTCCGGCCCGGCGTGCGACGGCCTCGATGGCAGCCAGGGCCTCGTCCTCCTGCGGGGCTACCACCAGGGGGCAGCCCGGTTTGGCAATACCCGCCTTCTCCCGGGCAATGCCACCGAGGTCATCGCCCAGAAACTCGCGATGATCCAGAGATACCGGGCTGATGGCTGTAACGCACGGTGTCTCCACCACATTGGTGGCGTCAAGCCGGCCGCCAAGCCCCACTTCGAGGATCACGGCGTCGGCCGGTTCCTCGGCAAACGCCACCAGAGCGGCTGCGGTGGTGATTTCGAAGAAAGTGATGGGCGCTTCACCGTTGGCCGCTTCGCAGCGGGCCAGAATATCCGCCAGCCGGTCTTCCTCGATCAGGCTTCCGGCAAGCCGTATCCGCTCGGCAAAACGGACCAGATGGGGGGAGGTATACACATGGACGCGCAGCCCGGCCGCCTCCAGAATGGCGCGCAGATAGGCGACCGTTGAGCCCTTGCCATTGGTGCCCGCCACGTGAAAGACCGGCGGCAACCGTCTTTCGGGATGGCCAAGCGCTGCCAGCAGGCGCTCCATGCGACCGAGCGACAGGTCGATCTTTTTGGGATGCAGCGCCGTCAACCGCCCGAGAATGCGGTCGCTGGTCTCCATGCGGGTCCCGTTCTCACCGTTTCGCAGCGGTCAGCCGCGGCACATCCGAGGTCTTCCGGGTCAGCAGGTCAATCAGGCGAATAAGCTGGCCTCGCAGATCCTTGCGTTCGACCACCATGTCGAGCATGCCATGTTCCAGAAGATATTCGGCCCGCTGGAAACCTTCGGGCAGTTTCTCGCGAATGGTGTTTTCGATCACCCGCGGGCCAGCAAAGCCGATCAGCGCCCCGGGCTCTGCGATCTGGATATCGCCGAGCATGGCGTAGGATGCGGTGACGCCGCCCGTGGTCGGATCGGTGAGCACGGTGATATAGGGCAGACCGGCGTCCCGGACCATCTCCACCGCCACGGTGGTCCGCGGCATCTGCATCAGGGACAGAATGCCTTCCTGCATGCGCGCGCCGCCCGCCGCTGTGAAGACGATCAGCGGAGTCTTGGCCGACACCGCCTTCTTGGCCGCTGCAACCAGCGCCTCACCCACCCCGACGCCCATGGAGCCCGCCATGAAAGCGAAGTTCTGGACTGCGATGGTGGCGCCATGGCCGCCCATGGTTCCGTGCGCCACATCCATGGCGTCCTGGAAGCCGGTTTCGCTGCGCGCCGCTTTCAGGCGGTCGGTGTAACGCTTCTGATCGCGAAACTTGAGCGGGTCCTCGGCCGCCCGGGGCAGCTTGATCCGTTGCCATGAGCCTTCGTCAAAAAGTTGGGCAAACCGGGCGTCGGAGCTGATCCGTTCGTGATGATTGCAGCTTGGGCAGACGCTGAGATTCTCCTCGAACTCCTTGTGAAAGATCATCTGCCCGCAACCGCGACACTTGTGCCAGAGGTTGTCCGGCGTCTCGCGTTTCTTCAACACCGCCCGGATCTTGGGGCGCACGTAGTTGGTCAACCAGTTCATTGCAACCCTTTCCTTTGCTTTCTCAGGCCGTTTCCTGTGCCCGTCGAGCACGGCGCACGGCGCCAGCCAGAGACGAGACGAACTGTTCGACCTTGTCGGCAATGCCCGGCTTGGCCCGGCCATCCTCGTCGATATTATCGGCCACAATCTGGACAATGGCGGAACCCACGACCACGGCGTCACCGACCTGTGCCAGCGCCGCCGCCTGCTCGGGCGTCTTGATGCCGAAGCCGACGGCCACCGGCAGATCGGTTTCCGCCTTCAGGGCGGCCACCGATTTGCCCACCTCTTCGGCAACCGAACTCTTGGTTCCGGTAATCCCGGCCACTGCCACATAGTAGACGAACCCGCTGGCATGATCGAGCACCGCCGGCATCCGGGCTTCATCGGTCGTCGGCGTGGCCAGCCGTATCAGTCGTAATCCCGCATGCACAGCGGGAATTCGCAACTCGGCGTCTTCCTCTGGCGGCAGGTCGACAATGATCAGCCCGTCGACCCCCGCGGCCACCGCATCCCTGCAGAACGTCTCGACCCCGTAATGATAGATCGGGTTGAAGTAGCCCATCAGAATCACCGGCGTGGCATCATCGTCCCGGCGAAAGCGCTGCACCATTTCCAGGATCTGCGTGAGCCTGATCCCGCCTTTGAGCGCACGATGTCCTGCCGCCTCGATGATCGGGCCATCCGCCATGGGGTCCGAAAACGGCATGCCGAGTTCCACAATGTCGGCCCCGCCCCGAACCACCGCTTTCAGGATATCGTAGGACGTATCCGGATCGGGATCACCGGCGGTGGTAAAGGTGACGAGCCCCGCCGCGCCCTGTTCCCGGAGCCGCGCAAAGGTGGCCTCGATGCGACCCGCCCCATTCGCCCCAATGACCTTTGCCCCGGATATATTCTCCTTATTCATATTTCCACCCCCAGGGCATGAGCCACGGTGAAGATGTCCTTGTCGCCGCGGCCACACAGGTTCACCACCATGATATGGTCCTTGGGGCGCTTCGGCGCTTCCTTCATCACGAAGGCCAGCGCATGGGACGGCTCTAGCGCCGGGATGATCCCTTCGAGCCGGGCGCACAACTGGAACGCCTCCAGCGCTTCATCGTCGGTGGCTGAAACATAAGTGACCCGTCCGGAATCGTGAAGCCAGGCATGTTCGGGCCCGATGCCGGGATAATCAAGGCCGGCCGAAATGGAATCGGCTTCCCGAATCTGGCCATCATCATCCTGAATCAGATAGGTGCGGTTGCCATGCAGAACACCGGGTTCGCCGCCGGTGATGGCCGCCGCGTGATGGCCGGTGCTGATCCCTTTGCCCGCGGCTTCGACACCAAAGATTTCAACCTCCGGGTCGTCAAGAAACGGGTGAAAGAGGCCAATGGCATTTGATCCGCCACCAACGCAGGCGACCAGGCTGTCGGGCAGGCGGCCCTCCGCCGCCATCACCTGGGCCCGGGCCTCTGTCCCGATCACACTCTGGAAATCCCGGACCATGGCCGGGTAGGGGTGCGGACCGGCGGCGGTGCCAATGAGGTAGTAGGTGTCATGGACATTGGCGACCCAGTCCCGAAGCGCCTCGTTCATGGCGTCCTTGAGGCTCATGGAACCGTTGGCGACAGGAATCACCTCGGCACCCAACAGCTTCATCCGGAACACATTGGGTTGCTGGCGCTCCATATCCTTGGCGCCCATATAGATCACGCACGGCAGATTGAAGCGCGCGGCCACCGTGGCCGTGGCCACCCCGTGCTGACCGGCGCCAGTCTCGGCAATGATCCGCGGCTTGCCCATGCGCCTGGCTAATAAAATCTGGCCAATGCAATTGTTGATCTTGTGCGAGCCGGTGTGAT
>RFJA01000094.1 GCA_003695065.1 Alphaproteobacteria bacterium | reverse complement strand
CGTTTTCCGGATTGGCGTTTTCCGGGGTTCCCTCTTCGGGTGGCAGATCCTGATCATTCGACATCGGCGTTCTCCGATCTCTGATGTACTGGTTTTTGCTCTGGTTGCCCGTCCGGCGCGGACGGCGTGCGCACGGCCATATTGTTGAGATGGCGCTCCACCAGCCGGTCTATTTCGGCCAGCAGAGCCGCACTGTCCCGCTCGGCGCCTCCATCGGCCCATTCCACCCGGCACTGGTCACCGGTCAGGCGGTCGTCACCCAACAGGATAAGCTTGCCGGCAAAACTCTGTTCGTGGGTGATGCGGTCGACCACGCCTTTCATGGGGTCGACCAGATCCTCGGCTACCCGCACCACAAGGCGCGGTTCGGCATAACAGACAGCCAGGCACTCGCGCACCATACCCTCGATTTCGGCCAGCGGCTCGCGGGCCGCCAATGCCGGCGCCAGGGTGCGCGCGATCGCGTGCGCAATGGTTACGGCTTCGCGTTCGGCATGAGCCGATCGCTCGTCCTGTTCAGCCGCCAGCGCTTGCGCCGCGGCGGCAATCTGCGTGGTGGCATCCGCGACGCGTTGGTCAATCCCTGCCAGCACTTCGGCCCGTCCCGCTTCCAGTCCTTCCCGGTAAGCCGCCTCGCGCGCTGCGGCGAGCTCCTCTTCCGAAAACGTGGGGGGCTCTTCAGCAGGCTCCTGCGCCTTCGGGGGTGCGTCGAACCGGTTATCGAATGTGAACTTGACCGTTTTCATCAGTAGACCAGTTCGTCTTCGCCCTTGTTGTCGGACAGGATGATCTCGCCGTTTTCAGCCAGATCCTTGGCGAGATTGACGATTTCCATCTGGGCTTCATCGACGTCGCGCAGACGAACCGGGCCCATGGCTTCCATGTCTTCCTTGAGAATCTTGGCGGCGCGTTCCGACATGTTGGTGAAGAACAGGTCCCGCAGCGCTTCGGATGAGCCTTTCATGGCGATCGCCAGTTTATTCTTGTCGACGTTGCGCAGCAGCGTCTGAACACCCGCCGGATCCAGCTTGATCAGATCTTCGAAGGTGAACATCAACGCCCGGATCCGCTCGGCCGAATCGCGGTTGCGATCTTCGAGAGCGGACAGGAACCGCGTCTCGGCGTTGCGATCGAGATAGTTGAAAATTTCCGCGATGATCTCGTGACTGTCGCGGCGCGAGGTCCGCGCCAGATTGTTCATGAACTCGATTCTGAGTGTCTGTTCGACCTTGTCGAGGATGTCCTTCTGCACCGATTCCATGCGCAGCATCCGCATCACCACTTCCATGGAAAATTCGTCGGGCAGGGCGGAGAGCACGCGGGCTGCGTGTTCCGGCTTGATCTTGGACAGCACCACGGCGACGGTCTGGGGGTACTCGTTTTTCAGATAGGCCGCCAGCACCACCTCGTTAACATTGCCCAGCTTGTCCCACATGGTGCGTCCCGCGGGGCCGCGTATCTCTTCCATGATCTGGCCCACCTTGTCCTGTGGCAGGACCTTGGAGAGAAGCCGTTCGGTATTCTCGAAGGTGCCGGTCAACGAACCCACGGAAGAAATCTGCGAGGCGAAATCGAGGAACAGTTCCTCCACGACCTTGGCGTCGATCCGTCCAAGCGCCGACATGGCGTTGGAAAGATCCTTCACCTCTTCCTCATCAAGCTGCTCCCAGATCGGGCGGCCGTACTCTTCACCGAGCGCCAGCATCAAGGCGGCGGCCTTGTCGGGTCCCGGAATGTCGTTCAACTCCGTCATCGCCTGCACCTATCCTCCATACAGCCACCCGCGGACGACGGAAGCCGCTTCCTCGGGATGGCGTTCGACCAGTTCCCCAACTTTCTTGATCGCGCTGCCCTGAACCCGGCTCTCCACCGATGCCACCTCGATTGCTGTTTCCAGTCCGCCCGGCTTTTCCGCGATTTGACGCGCGCTCAGCGGCCTCCCGCTCTCGTCGGTTGGGATTCTGGGGGTGCCATCTTCATTGGTGGCCGGCGGCAGAGCGCCAGCAATCTCATCGGGCCCTCCGAGTGCCGCCTGGTAGTTGGCAGGCAGTTCGCCAGCCATGGCCGGTTCGCGCGTCGGGGCGGGCATGTTGACCAGCTTGGTCACCAGCGGGCGCAGCACCAGGAAGATGACGAGCACGCCCACAAGGCCGAGCACAAACAGCTCGGCGAGCCGGAACAGGTCATCCTTGCGGAAGCCCATGATATTGATTTCGATGGGGGCAGGAGCCGAGCCCATCACATCGGCGAAGCGCATGTTGATCACTTCGACCTGGTCACCGCGCTCGGCATTGTATCCAATGGCGGTGCGGACCAGGGCGGTCAGCTTTTGCAGCTCATCCTCACTGCGCGGTTCATAAATGACGTTGCCTTCGGCATCCTCGCTGTAGCGCCCGTCCACCAGAACCGCCACCGAAAGGCGTTCGATGGTGCCGGCTTCGTGGATTTCCGTTGTGACCACCTTGGTGATTTCGTAGTTGACCGTCTCCTCGACCCGGCTGTTGGTCGTGCTATTGGTCAGCAGGTTGCCTTGTTCGGCGCCGTCTGCGTCAGGTAGGTTGTTGGCAATGGAGACGCTCTGGGCCCGATCCTGATCGAGTTCACTGGAACGGTCCTCGACGGTTACGGTGGAGCGGACCACCTGGCCGTCCGGGTCGTAGGTTTCGGAATTCCGGGTGACCCGGTCGAGGTCCATCTCGACGGCGACTTCTGCGCGCACCTTGCCCAGTCCGACGGTTCGCTCAAGCAGGGATTCGACCTGTTCACGCAACCGGCGCTCGTAGGCCAGGCGCTTTTCCTCCATGGTGGTGGCGTAGCTGTCCAGGGATTCGTCGCCGGCCCCCTTGGCGAGGAGCACACCCTTGTGGTCGATCACCGATACGCGGTTCGGTTCCAGATCGGGAACCGCCGAAGCGACCAGGTTCTGGATCGCCTGAATCTGACCGGCGTTGGGGCGCATGCCCGTGGTCTTGATCGCGATCGAAGCGCTGGGCTCCCGTTCGTCGCGGCTGAAAAGCTGGCGCTGCGGCAACACCAGATGGACCCGGGCCGAGGTGATGTTTTCGATCGACCGGATGGTGCGCGCCAGCTCACCTTCAAGCGCCCGGACGTGATTGATGTTCTGAACGAAGCTGGTGGTGCCCAGCGCATCGGTGCGATCAAAGATTTCATAGCCCACACTGGCACCGCCAACGAGGCCCTCCTGCGCTATCGCCATGCGCATTTCCAGGACCTTGTCTTCCGGCACAAGGATCGTACCACCGTCGCCTGAGACCTGGTACGGGACGCCGAGTTCGTCGAGCTTGCGTACCACCTTGGCGCTATCGGCCATGTCCAGATCGGTATAGAGCAGGGCAAGGTGTGGGCTTGCCAGACGCAGGGTGACGAAAGAGAAGAACGCGATCAATGCCACAGCGACCGCGGCCATCGCGGCTAGTCTGACGGGACCAAGATTGCGGAAGAACTCGATAAGGCCGTTCACGGGATCTCAAACCTTTGCTAGACGCCAACCGCAGGCAGGGCACAAGGATTACGCCCCCCGGTTCGCGGATGAGCCTAGCAGCGAGATGGTGAACAACTGGTTAAAAGTAGGCAATTATTGCCTATCGGGTTCCGGCGGTCGCAGAGCAGGTCAGCGGGGGGCACCGTTGCGGTATTGTTGGACCCTTGTGGTGCGCAGGCCCGGCAGGCCGTTTCTGTCGATGGCCCGTTGCCAGGACAGATACTCCTCCACCGACAATTTATAGCGCCGGCAAGCCTCTTCGAGAGACAACAGACCACCGCGCACGGCTGCGACCACCTCGGCTTTACGGCGGATGACCCAGCGCTCCGTATTGGGAGGCGGCAGATCGTCAAGCGTTAACGGTTCGCCGGTCGGTCCCATGACGTGGCTTGGTTTTCTGTTACTGAACTCACTCATTCGGGTCAGTCTCCGATCACAGTCTTCAGGCAAGCTACGCCACACCCACTTAAAAAAGCCCTAAGGATCGGCGTTAAGCAGGCGTAAAAACTCGAATCAATTGCGATAAAATTTTCGGACCGTGAAGGCAGACAGAAAAGCGGCCGGGGCGCAGCTCTACACCCGCGGCCGCTTGTCCATGTCAGTCTGGCCTACCGTTTCAGGCGGTTCAGTTCGTCGAGCATCTCGTCCGCGGTCGTGATGATCTTGGTGCTCGCCGAGAAGCCACGCTGGGTGGTGATCAACTCGGTGAATTCCCGTGCCAGATCAACGGTCGACGCTTCGAGGGTCGACGGGGCGACGTTGCCCGAACCCCCATCTCCGGCGATCTGCAGTGTGAACTCTCCGGAGTCGTCGGACAGGTCGAAGGAATTGCCCTGGCGCCGGGTCAGGCCATCGGGGTTCTGAAAGACGGCGATCGGCAGTTCATAGACCTCTTTGGTCAGGCCATTGTCGAAAAGCGCGGTGACCCGGCCGTCTTCGGCGATGGAGACGCCGTTCACGTTGCCGAATCGGGCGCCGTTGACCGAGGCTGAGATCAGGGTCGACGGAGTGTCGAACTGGGTGAATCCGTCGACGTCGCCATCGGTGCCCCAATTGATGGTGATCTGGCTGTTGGCGGCATCCGCCGCAGCACCCGTCCAGTCGATGTTCAGTGGCGCCTGCAGGGATGCCGACGTGTTGGTCAGATCGATGCTGCCGTCCGTGTTGAACGCCAGCGTGCCCACTGCAATCTGGTTCCCGGAAAGGGGCGGAATGCCAACCCCGTCGGGAGCCGAGATTTCCACGTGCCACTGGTTGGCGACACTGGATTTCAGGGCAGAGATCGTGATGTTGTGGGGTGTTCCCAGGCTATCGAAGACCTGAATATTGCGCACGAAGTCGGGAAGCACCGCGCCGGAGTCCATGTTGTTCGCGGGCACCGCCGGGTTGTAGGTCGCTTCCTGTGGGCTGACCGGCTGTGACGACCGCAGGTTGCCACGAAGCGGGCTGATCTCCGTTGTGGCTTCGGCCGTACCCGTCAAGCCAGAGATGGTGATCGGAACCAGTTCCTCAACACTTCGGTTTGGCGGCGTGTTGCCCGCGCTGTCGAGGGGGAAGCCGAGCAAGTACTGGCCGGCGGTATTGCGCAGGAAGCCGTCTTCGTCGGGAACGAAAGAACCGGCGCGGGTAAACGAGACGTCGGTGGCGTTCGCCGTGGGCGCCGAGCGAACGACAAAAAAACCTGGTCCGTCAATGCTCAGGTCCGTGGGCGAGCTTGACGACTGAAGCAGACCCTGTTTGCTGATGAGGTTCTGCGGCAGTGCCTGAACGCCACCGGGTGAATAGCGCGTGACAGATCGGCTTTCGGTCACCAAAGTGTTGAAGCGGGCCCGCGTTTCCTTATACCCCACGGTGTTCACGTTGGTGATGTTGTCGGAAATGATCCCGAGCGCGCCACTGTAAGCGCCCAGGCCCGATACACCTGAAAAGAGAGCTGCATAAAGACTCATAACGGTTCTCCTTTAATGGCCCCTTTGGCCAAGATCGTGATTTCCTTCCATTGGTGCAGCCAAGCTGCTTGCCCTCGTTCTGAAGGTGTATTAACCGCCTTCGGATGCCTCTTGCGGCATCACGATGGCTTGAATGTTGTCAATGGGCATCAGCAGCCCGTTGACAGACAACAGGTTGTCACCGCCCACGCGCTCGACCCCGTCCACCAGGCCGCGCACATAGGTTTCGGTTTTGATGGTGGTTCCGCTGGCGGTTTTGGCTACCACTTCCATTGTGTAGTAGCCGTCGGGAAGCTGATTGCCGAACTCGTCCACGCCATCCCATACAAAGTCATGGTCGCCGGCCTCCTTGTTGCCGGTTGTCTTGAGCACGGTGGCGCCCACACTATCCCTGATGATGATATCGACGGTGTCCGCCTGAACATCCAGGTAGTAGCCCCATTTCGCCTCACCGTCCTGAAGCAGAGCCTTGTTGCTGTGGGCCACGATTTCCTTGCCGATATAGGCGACCGAGGACGAGACATCCTGGGCGGCCATTTGCTCGATCAGTTTTTCCAGATTCTTGTTGGCGGCAATCTGCTGTTCGACGCCGCTGAAGCTCACCAGTTGCTGGGTGAAATCCTTCGAATCCAGGGGCTCCAGCGGGTCCTGATACTGCAACTGAGTGGTCAGCAGGGCGAGAAAGGTGTCGAAATCCTGCGCGAGCGCGCTGGCGGCACCGTCCGCCTTGCTTTGCGGGGCATTCTGGGGTGAATTGATCGACGGCACGATTTCCATCGCGAGGGTCTCCTTTAAACCTTGATATCGAGGGCGCGGTCGGACAGCATCACACTGGCGGCCTCGGTCGAAGCGGGGGCGTCGTCGTCTACGTTCGTTTGACCTGCGCCGTCCGGTCCGGTATGGCTGCCGGCCCCGTCATAAGCGCCGTCCCGCTGATTGAGGGAAAAATTGAGGCTCCCACTGTCAGCTTTCAGGCCGGCTTCGGCCAGGGCACGTTCCAGCAACGCCTGATCGCGTTGCAGGAGCTGCAGGGTCTTTTCGTTGTCGACGGTTACGACCGCATTGACCTTGCCGTCATGGGCGATGTCCATCTTGACGTCGACGCGGCCCAACTCGGGCGGGTCAAGACGAATGGTGAATTCCTGATTGCCATCCTTGACCATCCGGCTGATCTGCATGGCGACCTGTCCGGCCACCGGGGTCCAGCCGGTGAATGCAGGTGCGTGGGTGGCAGCGGGTGAATTGGCCGCATGTGCCGTGCCACCGCCTATGGAGGCGAGGCCCGTGGCATTCTGGGTCAGCGGCCCGCTTTCACTGGTAATGGGATCGCCGGTGTCGCTGGATACGAGTGCAGCAAGACTGAGACCTCGGCTTTCCAGCATCGCGTCAAGGCGGGCCAGGAAAGGTTGCCCCTGTTTGTCCCCATTGACCCGTGAATCCGTCTGCTGGGTCAAAACGCTGGCCCTGTTGTCCAGCGACTGCTGGTCACTTCCGGCGCCATCACTGGAACCACCGGAACTGGATCTGGCCTGGCCT
>RFJA01000093.1 GCA_003695065.1 Alphaproteobacteria bacterium | reverse complement strand
GCGCTCAGGTAATTGGCAGCCGAGGCGAATACGTCGGGCAGGCTGTGCCACAGATCGCGGCGTCCGTCGCGGTCGAAATCGACGGCATAGTTGACGAAGGTTGAAGGAATGAACTGCATCTGCCCCATGGCCCCGGCCCATGATCCGCGCATTGCCGCCGGGGTGATGTCGCCGGCCTCGACGATGCGCAGGGCATCGAAAAGCTGGGCACGGAAAAAGCCGGCGCGCCGGGTGTCGTAGGCCAGCGTGGCCAGTGCACCGATCACGGGAAAGCTGCCGGTGTGGGTGCCGAAATTGCTTTCCAGGCCCCAGAAGGCGACCAGAAAGCGCGGCTGCACGCCGTAGCGCGCCGCCACCTTGCGCAGCAGTGAGGCATGCCTGGCCATCAGGGCGCGGCCGCGTTCAATGCGTGCAGGCGTGACGCGGCGGTCGAGATAGGCCCAGAAGGTCTGCGTGAACTCCGGCTGGCGGCGATCGAGTTCGATCACCCGGGGGATCGGCGCCAGACCGTCCAGCGCCGACTCCAGCGTGGCCGGGGAAAGGCCGGCCGCCTGCGCTTCGCGGCGCAATGCGGCCAGCCAAGCGGCGAAATCCTCCTCTGCCGCGGCCGAAACCGGGACAACGACGGCGGCAAAGACGACAAGGGTGGCAAGAACCGGGGCCGCAAATCGCAAAGGTCGAAAGGACATGATCAGACGCACCAGGCGAAATCCGGATACAAGTCGGGCAAACCCCGGAAAAAAAAGTGACGCGAAACCACCGCCAAGCCTTCCCCGAGCGTGGTGAGGCCTTCGAGCGAGCAGGATCCGCTGCACAGTGTGCCAGCGCGTCGTTAACACTTTGTTAACCGCATCATCCCCGTCCCTGCCCGTCCGGGGTCTGCGGTCCCGGGACCACTTCGTCGGTATAACCGGCCAGGCGATAGGCAAAAAGGCCGAGCCATTCGTGCACGCCCAGACTCACCGCCCGCAGGCTGCGGGTGAGCTCGAACCCCGGCCCGCCCCCCGACGGGGTGGTGACGTAATCCACCGGGTACGGCAGAACCGGCCAGCCGAGGGCGCGGAACACGCCGACGGCCCGCGGCATATGCGCCGCCGAGGTGATCAGAATCCAGATCTCGCCCGGCGCCGGTGCCAGCATGGCTTTTGCCCTGGCAGCGTTTTCACGAGTGTTGCGAGCCTCGCGTTCCAGCATCACGCGGGCCGGATCGACACCCATGGCCCGCAGTATCTCGGGCACGAAATCGCTCTCCCGGTCTGTCTGCTCCTCGAGCAGACCCGAGCCGCCGGTAAACACCAGCCGTGCGCGCGGATAGCGCCGGGCTAGGTCGGCAAAGGCGATCATTCGCTCGGCGTGCTCGTTCAATTGCGCCCGGCCGCGCCCGACCGAGGTCTTGAGATCGATGGCCCCGCCGAGAACGATGACGCCGCTCACCTGTTCCGGCAGGGTGTCGGGGGGGGCGAAGCGCGCTTCGAGCGGGGCGAGAAGCCAGTAACCGACCGGCAGAACCGCAATCGCGACCAGTGCCGAGGCGCCCGCCACGAGAAGCCCCCGGCCGATCCGGCGCAACGCGCGCCAGGGCGTTAAAAGCGCCGCCGTCCCGAGGCCGATCACGATGACCAGAACGGCCCCCGGATTGAAGATCGCCCACAGGATCTTGGAGAGGCTGAAGAACATGCCTCGCCTCATAGCGCGCCGGGGATAGCCGGGCAACCGTCGGTGACGCGCCGCATTTCACCGCCGGCACCGACGCCCGGCCCCGGGCGATGCATGCATGCCGGGAATACGTGAATCCCGCTCCGGACCCTGCCGGGAACGGGGGCGGCACATGCGCGCGGGCAAACAGGGGCGCCGTGCGACTTCATGCCGCAGCTAGTCCGGTTGCGGCGATCCTGGTGCGAAGACGCGAGTCGCCGCCGGATAGGCCTCCCGCCACTTCGTATAAACCTTGCCGATGTCGCCCAACGGTTTTGCCAGCAGCTTCACGTTTATGAGGAAGGCCGCCGCACCCCCGAGCTCGATGTCCGCGGGCAGGATTCCAAGCCCGAACACATAGGCGATCAGAACCAGCAGAGCGAGGAAGACCCACATCAGGATATCCAGGGCATCGTCCGCGAACCACTTGAGCACTTCGAGCCACAAGGCTTTTCTGAACCAGTGTTCCTGGTGTCGTGTGAAAGTTCCGTTCGCGGCGCGCCCGGTACTGGCAGCCAATCGAGCCTGAAGATCGAGAATCCCGTGGCTCATGCGCTGGATGGGAGGGCCGAAGAACCAGACCAGGAGCAGCGACGGCACGAGGGACATCAGCATCAGCGGAATCCATTGCGCACCCAGATTGACCTGCCAGGCGAGCACGGAAACCGTAGTGACGATGATCTTCCAAGCATCCTTGTAGACGACTTCGATCCCCTTTTTGGCCAACTCGCATCCATAGAGGATCTGGGAAACGTCGTTGGCGGTGTGCTCTTCCGTCCGGCGCTCAAGGTACACACGCTGCAATGTGATGATGAGTCGAATTTCGACCGCCTTATTGGCGATTTTCTCGCCGAATTTGAGCAGAGTAAGCCCTCCCATGATGGCGACAAAAAGCAGCCCGTGCCGGAGTATGACCTGCTCGATCGTCGCCCCCGTGTTTTTTACTGCATCCAGTACGGTCTTGGTGATCCATGCCGAGGACGGCTCCAGCGCGGCGTGTCCGGCCAGCGTCACAAGAAGAATCCCGATCGACCAGCGGCTTGCGACAATCACCGCTGCAAAATCGCGAATGCGCGCCAGGTGTTGCGTGGATTCCAGTAAAGGATTCTGTCCCACGAAAGCGGATTCTTTCAAACGATGGCAAGATGAACAGAAGGATACGCGAACGCATCCTTCCATCCGGCCGGCCGAACTTTGGTGGCGAAGTATCAGCGGGTTTCGATTTTCACACGATCGGCAGTTATGGAATCGCCGCGAGCGTGCAGCACCGCCAGCACCGATTTTAGCCGCCGTTCGGCTTCGGCCTTCGCGGCCTCCAGACCGGTTTCTTCGACATGGGCTTCATACTCAAGCTTGTCACCGTCTTCGAGCATGATGGCGATCTTCACCTTGGTATTCTTGTGCATGGTTCTCTCCTTTGCTGAATCGATCGGTCGAGGGTGGCGCCCTCTCGCATTGCGGAGCGCATCACGAATTCCGGGGACACACTCCCCGCACTTGGCACAGACACCGATATGCCGGAAAACCTGGGCAACCGTTCCGGCGCCGGCATGCAACGCCTCCAGAACCTCGAACGCACCGAACCCGTGACACGGGCACCATTGCAGTGTGGCATCCAATTTTTCAGCGGATGGAACATGCTTCGTCATCAGAATTTCGCCTTCAGTCCGATGAAGAAGGAACGGCCGGTGTCTTCGTCCGTTATTTCCGTCTTTGCGTTCTCGATCTTGATCTTGTGACGCTCCTCGCCCGTGATGTTCTGGACCCAACCGAAAATACTGACGGCTCCGTAGATGCGGGTTTCGGCGTAGAAATCGAGAAAGAATTCCCTTCTGGTCGTGTCTTCCTTGACCGCATCGTCATTCGATATGCTGGAGACGTAATTTCCGCTGAGCGAAACGGACGTACCTGATTCCGGTCTCTCGTAGACGAGACTCGCGTTCGCGATCATGTCGGGTTGCTGCTTGAATGGCCTCGTCTGTCCTGTCCGATCCTCGAGCCTGGAACGGATGAACGTCTGATTGGCGCGAACGGAGAAGTGCTCCAACACAGGCACATCCAGAATCGCAAGCCCGACCCGCTGTTCGAGTTCGATGCCCTGTACGAAACCGTCACCGACGTTCTCGACTCTGAAGAGATCCTTGCCACCGATGTCGATGCCGGTATCGACCTGCTCGATGACATCCTTGATCTGTCTGTGAAACAGGTTCACACCGAAAAACAGGTTCCGAGACGTGTAGTCCCCTCCAACATCCAGGCTCCAGGCGCGTGCCGGTTTGAGGTCGGGATTGCCTGCAGTGATCTTGTCCGGCTTTTCGTCCTGGAAAGGGGCCAATTCATCGAACTTCGGTCGATTGACCTGCCTCGAGATGGATGCTCTCAAAGCGACCCTGTCGCCTGCCCGGTAGACGGCATGCAAGCTTGGTAGAATGTCGCTAATCGTCGCGTGGCCGCTGACACCGGTACCGGACGTGGACTCTCTGATTACATGCTCGAAGCGCAATCCGGGCGTGATGGAGAGTCTGTCCGTCAAGCCGATCGTGTCTTGCGCAAAGCCTGCGAAGAAATACTC
>RFJA01000092.1 GCA_003695065.1 Alphaproteobacteria bacterium | reverse complement strand
GGCGCGCCTGTTGACCACCGCCGATCCGGGGGAAGCAAGGATGCTCGCCGAGGAACTGGATCGTTACAACACCGAACGCCAGGCAATCGAGGCGGCGGTGCTTGAAGAAGCGCTTTCCCGGATCGAGCGTCGCTGGGGGGCGGAACAGCCCGAGCCCATGGTTTTTGCGGCGGGAGAAGGGTGGCATCCCGGCGTGATTGGAATCGTCGCGAGCCGGCTCAAGGAGCGGTTCCAGCGCCCTGCCTTTGTGGTGGCGCTGGAGGGTGGTATTGGCAAGGGCTCGGCCCGCTCGATTTCGGGGGTCGACCTGGGTGCGGTGGTTACCGCGGCGCGCCAGGCGGGCCTTCTGGTTAATGGCGGAGGTCACAGGATGGCGGCCGGGTTGACGGTGGAACAGGGCCAACTGGCGGCACTCGAAGAATTCCTGGCAGCGCGGCTTGCAGGCCCCGTTGGCGATGCGTGCGCCTCGTTATCGCTTACTCTGGACGGCGCCCTGTCGCCCGGTGCCGTCAGTGTCGACCTGGTGACCATCCTGGAGCAGGCGGGGCCCTATGGGGCGGGCAACCCGCAGCCCCGTTTCGCGCTTCCCGGTGTGACGGTTCGTTATGCTGACGTGGTTGGCAGTGACCATGTACGGTGCACCCTTGAAGGTGGTGATGGCCGCCGAATCAAGGGAGTCGCGTTCCGCGCGGCAACCCAGGCGCTGGGGGAACTGCTGCTCGGCCGGATCAACGGGCGGGTGCATGTGGCGGGCACGTTGCGCATTAACCGCTGGAACGGGCGGGAAACGGCAGAGTTGCATATTGAAGATGCGGCGCCAGCGTGACCCGGGCGCTGGCGCACATCAGTCGAGTCAGAATTCAGCAAAAACAGTCTTGACGCTGGGCGTTCAAGCCTTTAGATCAAGGCGCCAACGACCCCTTCGTCTAGTGGCCTAGGACATCGCCCTTTCACGGCGAAAACACGGGTTCGAGTCCCGTAGGGGTCGCCATTCCCTTTAAATCAAGCAGTTCGCAATGGTGGCCCGGCAACCGGTGCCGGGTTCTGGGCTTGTCGGCATCGCTCTGTTGGTGCATGGCGCCGTGGATTCTGGTTCAATGGGCGGCCCAACCGGAGTGACATGATCATGTGTGGTCGCTATGTCCTGACCTCGCCACCGGAAGCGGTGGCGGCGCTTTTTGAAATATCGGGTGATGTCCCCAACTATCCGCCGCGCTACAACATTGCGCCGACCCAGCCCGTACCGGTTGTTCATTGCGGCGTTGACGGAACGGGACCGTTAAAACTTTCGCTCATGCGCTGGGGGCTGGTGCCCCATTGGTCCAAGGGTCCGGACAGCCGGTTTTCCATGATCAATGCCCGGGCCGAAACTTTGGCCAGCAAACCGGCCTATCGGGGCGCGTTCCGCTACCGCCGCTGCCTGTTGCCAGCCAACGGCTTTTACGAATGGAAGGCGCTGCCAAAAGGGCCCAGGCAGCCCTATTTCATCGCCATGGGGGATGGCGGGCTGATCTTCTTTGCCGGGCTCTGGGAACATTGGTTGGGGCCCGATGGCAGTGAGCTTGCCTCGGTCACCATTGTCACCACCGGGGCAACCGGCGTTGTCCGTGAGGTGCATGACCGGATGCCGGTGATTCTGTGCGTGGACGAGGGGCGCGACTGGATTTCCGGCGCGGGTGGAAGGCAGGGCCTCGCCGAACTATTGGACGCGCCGGCGCCAATCGGCTTGACTGCTGTTCCGGTCAGCCGACGGGTCAATGATCCGACTTTTGATGATCCTTCTTGTCTGGAGCCGTCTGAAGGTTAGCGCTGGTCGGGAAAATCCTCGACTTTCCACCATAAAGGGCATTCGCGGCAGCAAGATTTGATGTTAGGATAAAAAAGTCATAGGGTTAGGTCACGACGCGCAACACTGATCTGCATGGCAGGATGTTGCGTGGGGTGGCGATTGGAGCCGACGGTTGAAAGAGACGAGAGCTAATCGCGGTTTCCACGACCGATCAACGACAACAGGAGAGACGGCATGAAAACGGGGTTCGAATTATTGCGTAACGGCGCTCTGGCAGCAGCGCTTGCCTTTGGCGTGACCGGTCTGGCGGCATGCGATCAGGGAGAAGACGCTTCACCGCCCGCGGAAGAACCCGCCGCCATGGATGAAATGGCACCCGAGGATACGGGGTCGACCATGGATGAGGCGGCGGATATGGCCGAGGACGCCATGGAGGAAGCCGAAGAGGCTGTCGACGAAGCGATCGATGCGGTTGAGGAGGGCGCAGAGGACGCCGGGGAGGCCATGGATAAGGCAACCGAAGACGCCAAGGATAAACTCGGCATGTAGAGACCATCCTGCAGACCATTTGAGTCAATGTCGGAAAGGGCGGGCCTGTGGCGCCGCCCTTTTTGCATCCGCTCTAGGGTCCGGACCCGCGCTGAATAGGGGGGAGATCTGTTGTCGGTTTCACCCTTGGTCGGTGGTTCGCGCGGTGCTGGCAGTCTGGTGCCTTGGTCCAAACCCCGACGCAGGCCGAAAATACACCGGCCAGTATGTGAAAAGGTGTGGAGCTTTCGGGCGATGTGCGGCAAGATAGGTCCGTGGGCGAAGCGCGCAGGTTCCTGGTCGGCCCAATAGCCGAGAGCGTCAGACACATCCATCCAAAGGGCCGCCGCTTCGCCGTGGGCGGGTCTCAGGCTCAGTCAGTTTGCAAACCTTCGGTCGGGCAGGCGGTGATGGTGAAACGCCGGGTGTTGGGCGCTTCGCGGATCGGAGACTGCGTTGTTAACCAAAGATTAGGGATGGATTCGCACGATAAGCGAGTCGCAGGGATGAAAAATCATCCCGGATGGTTGCAACGTAGAACGACGGAGACCGAGATGGCACAGGTCGATACACGGTATTTGCAGGATCGCATCCAGGCGGCGGAGGCGGGAGAGCCTAACGCACTGTATGATCTGGGGCTGCTTTATTCTACGGGCCAGGGCGTCAATCTTGACTATGTGCAAGCGCACAAATGGTTCAACCTTGCCGCGCTTCGCGGCGTTCGCCGGGCCCAGGTGGACCGGACCGAACTGGCGCGCGAAATGAGCCCGATTGAAATTGCCGAGGCACAGCGTCAGGCGCGGGAATGGATGAGTTCCCATTGACCGAGCGAGCGCGGCGACGATCAGACCATCAGGGTGGGGGCGCCGGCGCCAGATAAGACCGCTGTCGTGCACCGGATTTCTGGCGGACCGACCACGCGCCGCGAAGATTTCCACGAAATCGACGACCAGCGATTGACAAGCTTCAGCGAACTGCGCTATGCCCGGCCACGGAGAGGTGGCCGAGTGGTCGAAGGCGCTCCCCTGCTAAGGGAGTATACCCTAACAGGGTATCGAGGGTTCGAATCCCTTCCTCTCCGCCATACATTCTTAATCGCCCAATATTGTCGATCTCTGATGCAGCCTCCGGAAAAAATTTCGGCAATCGGTCGCACAATCTGCACCGACCTGGCCCCGGGTCAGCGCCCTGAATTGTCCGGGCTGCATTCGTTCGGGAAGGAAACTCCGGTACATTTTCCTGTTTCGGGGGCACGAGGCCATGATACGAGATATCCGATCCCCGGGTAGGGGGTAACCGGCATCCCCTATCGCTGATGGCTGCGGGCGCGGAGATATATTCGGGCAGCCCAAACTGAAATTGTCTCGAAGGGAGGGAGCCCGGCAATGGACAATATTGTCGTCGCGCTATTCGCCTTGACTTATCTTGGAATGGCTGCCGGGCGGATCCCCGGTTTGAAGATGGACCGCACCGGAATTGCGCTCGTCGCTGCTGTGGTCGTGGTGGCAATTGGGGTGTTGCCGAGAGAGAAGTTGGCGGATGCCGTTCACTTCCCCACTCTTTTGCTTTTGGCGGGCCTTATGGTTCTTTCGGCGCGGTTCGGCGCTGCGGGAATCTACGAACGCGTGACAATATGGATCGCGCGCCGAACAGAGAAGCCAATTCAGCTTCTCGGATTGACGGTGTTCGTGGGCGGCGGGTTGTCCGCAGTGTTGGTCAACGATATCGTGGTCTTCGCGATGACCCCGCTCTTGTGTGTGAGTGTCGCCAGTCGGGGGCTGGACGCACGCCCCTACTTGTTCGGCCTCGCCGCCGCCAGCAATGCCGGATCGGCGGCAACGTTGATCGGTAATCCGCACAACATAATAATCGGCCAGGTGGGGAATCTGGATTTTTGGGATTATGCGATCTTCGCGGCCTTGCCAACCGGTGTCGCACTGGTTGTTGTCTTCTTGTGCATTCTTCTGGTTTGGCGCAAGAGCCTATCGAAAGATGTTAGGCCCGTGGAGCTTGAGCTGCCGCCGTTGAATGTTGCGGAAACCGCTTTTTGCGTCGTTGCTCTCGCGTTACTGCTTGTACTCTTTGCGACGCCTTTACCGCGGGAAATATCGGCGCTTCTGGTCGCGGGCGGTCTGATGTTGAGCCGCAAAATTCCCAGCCGTCGCCTATTGGACGAGATCGACGCGCCGCTACTGATTCTATTTGCCAGTCTGTTTGTCGTGAACGCTGCCTTCGCGACCACCGGAATCCCGCAGATGGCCGCGACTCGCCTTGCTGACACCGGCATATCTATCTCCAGCATCCTGATTTTGCCCTTTGTCTCCCTGGTTGCCAGCAATACGATCGGAAATGTTCCTGCAGTAATGATCCTGCTTGAAGCGTGGCCAATTCTGGATGGTAAAACACTGACGGCGCTGGCCATCTTTTCGACGCTTGCAGGGAACCTCCTGCTGGTCGGGAGTCTCGTCAACATCATCGTTGCGGAAAGGGCACTGGTGCACGGGGTCAGGCTTACTTTTGCGGACCATGCGCGAGCCGGGATCCCGATTACTCTGTCAACGATGCTCTTTGCGGGTCTATGGCTGTGGTGTTGGGGGTACTCCGGATTTTGAAGATTTGTCAGGCCCGTCCTGAAATGGGAAAAAAGACGGATGAATCAAAACGTCCTTCCGTTCGGCCGCATTCCGCGTTCGACGGTCAGAGACGGTTGGACTGACGTCATCCTGTCAGCGCCTTGGCGCTTTTCGACCGCTCAAGAATCGAGATTGAAGGTACCCCGGATATTGGACGGAACCGTCCTGTCATCTGGCGACAGCGGGCCTTTTCGCTCCTGTCCCGGGCCGGAATTGTCGCGTAATCCATTGCTGGCGGGGCGTGCGAACGCCAGGGAAGAGGGGAGAGCCGCGGGCCGGCGCGCCCAACATTCCGCAAGAGATTGACAAGAACAGTGGTAGCACCAATAGTATTAGATCCATTGTTAAAAGGTGGGAGACGATAAGTGGACGAGAAGGATACCCCATCGAAGAAGCCGCAATCTTCGCTACAGAAAAAGGAAAACCGGCCAGAAGAGCCCACAACCGAATCAGACGATCTCTTCGACGAACTGGTGGATCAGGTAATGAAGAACAAAGGGCTTACCAGAGAACGAGCGGAGTACTGGCTGAGCCTCGTCTAGGCGAGGGTGTAGCGGTCCTCAATGTCTTCGGGCCCGATCAAAAGATAGCACGCCTATGAGAGGCGGGGAGGGTTTCCCCGCCGACCAACATAAAGATCAAGCCGGGCCGCTGCCCGGAGCATTCTCGCATCTTGTGACCGATCAGACGGTGGGTGGCGCCGGACGAGGAAGCAAACTCGAACGGGGTCTTGTGGCCGATCGAGCCATGCCGTCGGTCGGTGTCGCGGGGCGCGCTGTTACGTTTCCCGTTGTAGACCGGCTTCACGCAAAGACGAGAGCAGAGTCCGGTCGATGCACTGGGTCTGGATTTTGACGCTGAACGCTTCCACCGCGCATCATGCGCCGTTTTTCCGGGCCCGCCGAAGGCGAGCCGGACACGATTCATGCAAGGCCCGGGATCGAGATCCCGGGGGTAGAACGCCGATCCCCGATCAACACCGAGGGGGGCTTGGAAGCCCGTAGACCGGCCGCAACCTGCTCATCCGACCAAACGATTGCAGCGCCGTGTGTAACGGTTTTGGAGACCATCTCCAGCCTAGATTGTCGAAATAGCGTCCCCCATTGCTCATGATGCGGACATGGGAGCCGTCAGGGCGCCGAAAGTCTGTCTGTGACCTTCCTGTGTCGGCAAAACATCTGACCCGGTCAGTGTAGCGGGGGGAGGCTCATGCTGTTGCCGCATTATACACGACAATCGGCGCGCAAGGCAGACGGCCTGGTGATGCCGGCCAATGTCCTTCGATCAGACCGCGCCATTTTTTGTCGGATTTTTTTACAGCTTGTTTGCGTGTGTCTTCGCTCGGGCCCGCTAATACCCTGTTATGCAAAGACTATCGATAACGGCATAGAATTTGCGTAGGCGTCGCGATGACGATTGGTGGGCGTCGTTTGGGGCCGTTGATTTGAGCCCACAGGGGGGTGGGCAAACAGACATCAGGTGAGATGCCTGTTGATGGCGAGAATGAAGGACATGTTTTTTTGGTTCATGAGTGCAAACAAAGGAGAGGCGAAATGAGAAAAATCTTCGGGGCGGTAGTGGCTGCGCTAGGTGTTGCTGCGGCGTGCGCGGCAAATGCCACGGTGGTGCTTTCAAACAATGCAGCACCTGGTGACAGCGTTACCAATCCGGGCGGCCCTGACGTTACGGTGCCCATCGGTGCGAGCGACTGGTATTACAGCAGTGTTCGGCAAACCGCCGAAATCGGCATTACCAATACCAATCCGCGTTCGGGGAACGGGTCGGTGGAATTCAGTTCGACTTCCGGCACCGGGAAGGCGGACATCACCTATTTGCCAGCGGAAAACCTTGGCGCGTTCTCCGCGCTCGACGGCATGAGCTTTGACTGGTATCGCTCCGGTGTCAGCACCAATCCGGCAATTCAAATGCCGGCACTACGCGTGTTGCTGGACGCGGATGGTGATCTCGGCACAACGGGCGATCGGGGTGGCCTTGTGTATGAGGCTGCATACAACGGGGGCGTTGTACCGACAGACGAGTGGGTGACCGCAAACGTCACCGGTAGCACCAATCTGTGGAATTTTGGCCTGGGCTTGCCTTTTGCGGATGGTGGCTACGGCGTCACCCTGAGCGACTGGCAAAGCATGTTGAGTGACGCGATCATCATCGGTTTCAACGCGGGTGTCGGCAGTGGGTGGAATGGATCGTTTGTCGGATTTGTCGACAACATTGGCTGGACCATAGCCGGAGAAACGAGCGTAACCAACTTCGAGGTACAGGCGTCGGTGCCTGCTCCCGGCGCCGTCTGGCTATTCCTGGGGGTGTTGGGCGGAATTGGGGCCGTGCGGCGGCTTGGCAATCGCAAACTTTCAGCCTGACACGGCTGTGGCGGCACCCTATTCGGGGTCCAGTTCAACGGGATGGTTCCAGCTCCGATTGCAAGCGTGTCGATATGCGCCTCAACGGAGATTCTGGCGCCATCCCGGTCTGGTCCAGGGGGTGCGTCGCAGATCGAGAGATCAATCGACGATAAACGGGCGAATCCAGCCGGCACCTTGTTCGATGGCGACCAGCCGCGACGGGCGCATAAAGGCCCAAAAGCCTTCAAACACCAGAAGTGACGTCCGATTATCGCTTTGGGAGCGAGCTCTGTCTGTTTCTCTCTGGCGCTGCGGCGCTTGGTCGGCCCATTCTTGAATACAGGAAGGCTCGCCATGGCCAGAGCCGCGAGCGTATGCGGCCTCTGGTCGTCTCGCCATCAATCATCTCCAAAAAATGGAAATACCGCGATTATTCCGGTATGGCCTGACGGCTTGGGCGCACAAGAGACTATTGTCGCGCTCAAAAATAATGTATACATAATGGCGGCGCCTGTCCGCTGGTGTACGGAAACCGCTATTTTCGTGACGTCGGGGCAGCGGCGGGGGCACAGAAACCTCGAAAATCCGAACCCAAGGGAGAAAACGAGAATGCACCCACCCATCAGAACGTCCACGGCCATTGCACTGGTGACTGCATTGCAGCTCGCGTCGGGGTCAGCCAGCTACGCGCAACAGGCCGAGCCAAGGGAATTTGTTGCCATTGACGAAATTGTCGTCACGGCACGGCGCCAGTCGGAAAGCCTGCAGAACGTTCCGGCCACGGTTTCGGTTCTTACCGAAAGCGATATTGAAAACACGGGTGTCCGTGTGGCCTCCGAATTCGTCCAATTGACACCGGGTGTGACGATTGTGGCCGGTAATGTCGAGGCGGCTGACACCCAGATCAACATTCGCGGTCTCAATGGCGCGCGTGATGCGGAGAACAATGTGGCCCTGGTGGTTGACGGGATCCTGAAGACCAACACGTCTTCGCTCAACCAGGATCAGGGCGCGATTACCCAGATCGAAGTCCTGAAGGGACCACAGGGTGCTCTTTACGGCCGAAATGCTGCGGCCGGTGCCATTGTCCTGACCACCAAAAAGCCTGGCGACGTCTGGGAAACGTCGGGCCGGGCGAGCTACGGTAGCAATGAAACCTTCCGGGGCGCGGCCCTGATCAGTGGGCCGGTCGGGGATAATCTGGGTATCGTGATCAATGGCGACTTCGCCAGGAGCGATGGTTTCTTCCGCAACAGCTTCCTCGATACCGACCTTAATCGTCAGGTTTATCCCAACGGGAGCACCGACCGGACCTCGATTGACAATTATCGAATCTGGAACCTCAATGGGCGTCTCGTTTGGTCGCCGGATTCCGAGACGGAAATTGACGCCAAGATCCGCTATGGCGAGCACAAAAGCGGGGCGATTTCATTCAACGCTGCGTTCCAGGTGCCGTTTCTCGCGGAGATTCTCGACCCCACATTCAATATCGATGTGAACGATCACGAGTTCATCTTCAAGCCCAATGTCGATCCGCTAAACGAACAGGAGACCTTTGAAGCATCAATCCGCTTCGAAACGAACATTGGTTTCGCCGATCTCGTGGGGTATGCGGCGTACAACAAGATCAACAATTTCTTTTACGCTGATGGTACCAGCGGCACCTTCGAATTCTTCAGCAATGAACCGAACTGCGTCGCCACCCTGGCGGCACTGACCGGGTTGGAGGTTCAGGCACCGTTCGGTATCGGTGGTGGTGCGTTCCTGCCGCCTTATTCGCCGACAACCTGCGATGGCACGCAATATCAGCAGCGCGATCAGGAAGATTACAGTGCGGAACTGCGCCTGGTTGGCGAGAATGGCCCCCTGTCGTGGCAGGTCGGCGCCTATTTCCTGCATATCGATCGGCGGGTTTGTCTGAACCTGGGGCTCGACACGGGTCAGGGCGTGGTTGAAGAGTGCTTTACCACCGATCCCAGAAACCCGACGGAAGCATTGGCGGACGATACTTTTGATACGGATGTCTATGCTGCCTTCGGTTCAGCGGATTATGCTTTTGACAATGGTCTGAATCTCGGTCTGGCACTGCGCTATGACATCGAGAAGCGCAAGGTCAGCAACAATGTGCCGACAGACGCGCGGACTCGCTGGGTCGGCAACGTGCTGACCGGTTTCCCGAACGGTACTGTCGGAACTCCGGCCAACTACTTCCTCAACCCGGGGCTTGACCCGGCCTACAATCCGAGCGGTGTGCTGCCCGACCGTTCCGAAACCTTCAAGCAGATCCAGCCGAAGATTTCCGTCAGCTATGTCGCCAGCGATGAGCTGACCCTGTTCGGTAACTGGGGTATCGGCTTCAAATCCGGCGGGTTCAACAACAGTGGCTCGCAGGCGATCATCGATGGTCTGTTCAATGACGTCATCGGTGCCGGCCTGTCGATCTTCGATGTCTACAACAAGGAACGCACCAGCGCGTTCGAAGCCGGCATCAAGGGGCGGACGCTTGACGGCAGGGTTCGTTACGAACTTGCCGGCTACTACACCACCGTCAAGGACATGCAGTTCTTCGAATTCTTCGTTGGGCCCTTCGGCCTGTTGCGGGTGGTCTCGAACATGGACAAGGTACGCCTTTACGGGGTCGAGGCCAGCGTGAACGCCCGTGTGACCGATTGGCTGTCGGTCTATGCAGCGGGCAACGTCACGGACAGCAAGATCAAGGAGAACAGCGCACGGCCCAACACGGTGGGCAACAAGTCGCCCTATACGGCGGACTACACGCTGAACGTCGGTGCCGAGGTTCTCGCCCCGATCGTCGACAGCCTCGACTTCCTGATCCGTGCCGATTATCGCCTGACCGGTCCGACCTGGTTCCACACGGTTCAGGACAATTCGGTGCCGAACATCTTCGGACTTGAGGGTAACTTCGCCAATTCCAAGCGGGATTCCTATGGCGTGATGAATCTTCGGGCCGGTATCAAGCACGAAAACTGGTCGATCATCGCCTATTCGAACAACCTGTTCGACAAGGAATATCTGATGGAAGTTATTCCGGCACCGGAGTTCGGGGGTGATTTCATCGCACCGGCCGGGGATCGCGAATTTGGTTTGGAGCTTTCCGCCAAATTCTGATCCGCGGGAATGGACGGAGTCAGATCAACGGTTGGTCGTGGCGGGAGGGTAGCCTTCCGCCACACCTGTATCTGCCGTCGGGATGATATTGGGAACTGTCTTGCAACTCGCCCGTTCCGGTGCGATCAAGTTGGTCTATTCAACCAGGATGAGGGCGGGAGTCGATGACGAAAGCTGCAGATGTAGCCTACAAGAAAATACGGTCGGAAATCCTTGACGGGCGGCTCGCCCCTGGCGCGCAACTGAAGGAAGAAGAACTGGCGGAGCTGTGCGGCGTTTCGCGCACACCCGTGCGTGAGGCACTCAGGCGTCTAGAAATCGAGATGCTGGTGTGGCGCACCGAAACACAGCGAACCTATGTCACGGACTGGTCGATCAGCGATATCGAGGAAATGTTTACGCTGCGGAGCATGCTCGAAGGCTATGCTGCGGCACGCGCGGCCGAAAATATCACGCCGGAGGGAATCGATCGGTTGAAGGCGTGCAATGACGCACTCGGCGTTGCGGTCGAAGGTGGGGCAGAGCCCGATGTGGAGGCTTTTCTCAAATACAACCGCCAGTTCCATAGCCTGCTGACCGAAGCGGCTGGGTCGGAGCGGTTGAGCCTGCTCCTGGCCCGGGTCGTCGAACAGCCAATTGTCTATCGCACTGCGCTTGGCTACGACAAGAAACATCTGCTGCACAGCCACCGCGAGCATGCGGAATTGATTTCAGCTCTTGCCAAAGGTGACAGCGAGTGGGCCAAGGCCATTATGGTCGGCCACATTCGCCGCGCGTTTTACGTCTATCAGGAAAACTATATGCGCCAGAGCGGAACGATTGTGGCCGAGACCTGAACGGCGCAAGACCGGCCGATGCACCAACAGGAATGAAGGAAAGAGACAACCATGAAGGCTTATGTGTACCGGGAACTGGGACAGGAAACGCTTGATCTCGTGGATATGGAGCGACCGGATCCGGGCGCTGGAGAGGTCCTGATCCGTGTCTATTGCGTTGGCGTGAACCCGGTCGACTGGAAGGCCAAGGACGGGCTGTTCGAGGGGATGATCCCCTATCATTTCCCAGCCGTCCCCGGATGGGATGCGGCTGGAGTGATCGAGGCAGCCGGGGAAGGCGTCGCCGATTTCAGGCCCGGCGACGAGGTGTTTGTTTACGGGCGATTGCCGACGGTGGGCATCAACGGCACATATGCCGAATACACCTGCTTGCCGGCAGATCTGGTTGCCCGTAAACCCACCGCTTTGAGCTGGGCCGAAGCGGCCGGCGTGCCGCTGGTCGCGTTGACTGCCTGGCAGGCGTTGGTCGACCTGGCCGAGGTGCGCGACGGCCAGACCGTTATCGTGCCCGCTGCCGCGGGTGGGGTTGGATCTTTTGCCGTGCAGATCGCACGTCACCTCGGCGCGCGAGTCATCGCGAGCTGTAGCAAGGAAAACATGGACTACGTCCGGTCGCTGGGCGCAGACGAAGTCATCGACTACCGCGAAGGCCTTGAAAGCCTGCCGCAGGGCGAAGCCGACTGCTTGCTCGGGACACTGACCCCTGACCGGCTCGTGGACTATCTGGGCGCGATGAAGCCAGGTGCGATTGTCGTCACGCTGGCTGGCGACGAAGGGCTGGTTGCGGCCGGACCTTCCGGGCTTCGGGTCGAGCGGCTGTATGTCGAGAGCAACGGCCAACAGCTTGCGACGATAGCCGGACTTATTTCGGAGGGGAGGATTGTGCCCCTGCCGGTCACGGTCATGCCCTTCGAGAAGGCGAACGAGGCGTTGGCAATTTCCAGAAAAGGTCATGGCCGGGGCAAGCTCATTCTGGAGGTTGTTCCGGGTACCGCGGATAAAACGCACGCATAAGCGCCGCGGGCGCGAAGCGGTCCGCGCGCCAGGGAGCAGGGTCCGCCCTGCGATCTTGTATGCGATTGCAGCGCGTGTGACGGGCCGACATCGTGCCGGTCGCCCCCATCCCATTTCCATATCCATTGTGAACAAGGGGTGCCGCGCATGGTGTCCGGCTGACCTCCGCGATCCTTGTCACGGTGCCGATTCCTGTGGTTAGTGCTCGACTCGTCTCTGCTTTATGTATACAAAATAGAAGGTCGGCCCTACGGGCGCGATGGGAGGTTCAAGAGGCCAAAATCCCCAGTCAATGATTCAGATGGCGGAGCGGAGACAATCATGAAGCTGTTCTATTCCCCCTTTCACTCCTTCATACACAAGTCCCTGGTGGCGGCGCACGAAGCCGGAGTTCATGATCAGATCACCTATGTTCCCACCTTTCCCTTCCGCAACAACGATGGAGAGGATGTCCGTGGGCAGTACTCGCTTGCGCCGATCAACCCGCTTGACAAGGTCCCAACGCTTGCGCTTGAGGATGGGCAGGTGATCTACGGCAGTCAGGCGATTTGCGAATATTTCGATGGCCTGCGCACGGCCGGCGACCCGCTGTTTCCTGATGCCAGGCCCGACGGGGGCCGGACAAGGATGAAGGCGGTGACCCGTCTGGCGCTGGCCGACATGATGTTCGAGCTGACCGTTCAAATGGTGATGGAGGGCTGGTATCCCAAGGAGGAGCAGCATATCGGCACCTTTGAGTGGATCTGGCCCAAGATCGAGCGCGGCCTGGATCATCTGGAAGAGGAAGCCAAAGCCGGCTGGAACAGTTTCGATATTGGCCATGTTGGCATGCTCCAGATGATTTCCTACACCGATTTTCGCAACAAGTTTTACGGCGAAGGCGATCCGGTCAACCCGGGCTATGACTGGCGCGCGGGTCGGCCGGCGCTGTCTGCCTGGTTTGATGAAACCGTGAAGCGACCGTCGGTAACCTGGTTCTGGAACAAGGACTTCGAGGGCGACAAAAGCCCTGAATTTTTCCGCAAGAACCTGAACGAGGTTCTGCAAACCCAGGGGAAGCCAACGGTATGATTGACCTCTATTACTGGCCTACACCCAACGGCCACAAGGCGACCATTGCGCTGGAGGAGATGGGACTCTCCTATGAGGTTCATCCGGTCAACATTCTCAAGAGCGAGCAATTCGAGGAAAGCTTTCTCAGCCTTAACCCCAATCACAAGATTCCCACGATCGTTGATCGTGATGGTCCTGGCGGTGAACCCATAACGCTTTTTGAATCAGGCGCCATCCTCGAGTATCTGGCGGAAAAAACCGGCAGATTCCTGCCGTCTGATCCGCGTGGTCGCTGGGAGGTGAAGGTCTGGCTCTACTTCCAGGTCGCCAGCATGGGGCCGATGCTTGGTCAATGCGGGCACTTTTTTGGCTACGCGCCGGAGGACGTACCCTACGCCAAGGAGCGCTACCACAAGGAGACCAAACGGCTCTACCGCGTACTCGACGGGCGGCTCGCCGACCGCCCATTCATTTGCGGTGACTATTCCATTGCCGATATGGCGACATATCCCTGGATGGCGCCGAAGGTCCGTGAGCTTCATCACATGAACATTGACGAATATCCCAACGTCAAGCGCTGGGCCGAGATGGTCGCGGATCGCCCGGCGGTGCAGCGGGGCATGGCGGTGCTCCGTGACGTGATGAAAATCGGCGATCCCGACGAGGAAGCCCGCGAGTCCCTGTTTGGCGCGCGCCAGCAGTGAATTCTACAGGGAAGACATTAAGGAGAGAGACGTGAGCAAAAGGATCAAGATCATCGTTCCCATTCCCATGGACGAGGCGGGGGTCGCCAACCGGGCGCAGCAGCTGTCTCCGGCCATGGTGCGGGACGGATACGAGCCGGAGTTTGTTGCGGTGTCCTGGGGGGCTGCGCTGGGCGACAGCTATCACGATACGCTGCTGATGGACTGGACGGTTTTCCAGGCCGGTATCAAGGCCGAGGAAGAGGGGTACGACGCCGTGTGCATCGACACGGTGAGCGACAGCGGGCTTTACGCGCTGCGCTCGCGCCTTTCGATCCCTGTGTTTGCCCCCGGGCAAATCGCGTTTCACACGGCGATGACCCTGGGCAAGAAGTTTTCCATCATCACCATGTGGGACGAATGGTTCCCGCTGTATGAAAAAACCCTGACCGAATACCACCTCAAGGATCGCTGCGCGTCGGTGCGCTCCATCAAGACCCGGCCCGATTTGTCGGAACTGCTTGAAGGCAAGGAAGAGGTGGTGTTCGGAAAGTTGAAATCCGAGGCCATGAAAGCGATCGAAGAGGACGGCGCGGATGTCATCGTTCTCGGTTCGACCACCATGCATCAGTCCGCCACATTCCTGGCGGAAAACCTGCCGGTCCCGCTCATTAATCCGGGCCTCGTCATGTACAAGCACTGCGAAATGTTTCTGGAGCTTGGCCTCACCCATTCCAAGAAGGCGTTTCCCAGTCCCGAGGTGCCCAAGGACGACGAGATCCTGGCGAGCAGGCCTTAAGTGTGGAAGGAGAAGAGATGAGCAAACTGCCTTATGAGTATTATGTGGATATCGTCACCAAGCGGTATTTCCACTTTGTCGACAACAAGGAGCTTCAGGGTGTCCTCGATTGTTTTGCCGAGGATGCGTTTATTCACGAAATGACATCGGACACGAAGCACGAAGGTCGTGACCGGGGAATCAAGGAAATGTTCGAGCGGTTGTTTGCCGACAATGACCGCATCTGGCATGGGAATTTCGTGCACACCGTCGATGTGGAGAACGAGGCCATCTGCTCGCAGTTCTCGGTGGAAATCGAGCCCAAGGCCCTGGGCAGTGAGGAACAGCGCTATGAGAATTGCAACCGTTTCTACCTCAAGGACGGAAAGTTCACCCGCGTTTATGTCTATATGTCCGGCTCCAACCTGCTGAAGTAAGGGGACAGACCATGCAATACAAATCCGACCTTAATCGCGAGCAACTCGTCGAACTGGCGACAAAGACCTACTTCGGCAATGTGGACGCCAAGAATTTGGAGGAAACCCTGGCCTGTTTCCACGATACGGCGCTGTTCACCATTCAGACGGAGCATACCGTTCATGAAGGGAAGGAAGGCATTCGTCGCATGTTTGAGACGTTCTTCGACAGCTATGAGAAGATCGTGCACAAGGACTTCGAATGCACCGTGGACGAAAAGAACGGCCGTATTGCGGCCTCGTTCAACGCCGTTCTGGTAGACGCGGAAGGCAATGAAACGGTGCTCAGGAACACCAATTTCTGGCGGATCCGCGGAAGCAAGTTCCAGGAAGTCTATGTCTATATGTCGGGTCCCAACGTGCTTGTGTAAGCGACACTCGGCATTCTGGTTGGTTCAGAGCATACCCATCGGTTAGACCAAATTCGGTTTAGTTAGAAGCGTATCCTGCGTTTTTAAAGAAGTTCATGCATTCTTGTGGGGAGAATGTAGCGATAGTGTCTGCGAGTGCG
>RFJA01000091.1 GCA_003695065.1 Alphaproteobacteria bacterium | reverse complement strand
GCGCATCCACGAAACCGGGCCAGATGTCGGTCGTGCTACGCGGTCGTCGCGATGGGCGCACCAGGCTCATTGCTTGCCGTTTCCATTGTCGTCACGCCGCGCAACCAGGGGCTTGCGGGTTGCGGTCCTGGCGTCGGGTTCGGTCTTCTCCGGCTTTGGGGAAGGGGCCGCGCGGGCCTGGTCGAGGGCACCGCCGAGGGTGCGTGCCAGCAGTTTGAGCTCGGAGCGGATTTCGTCGAGAAGATGCTCACGCCCTTTGGCTGCCTCGTCCATCAGATGTTTGACATGGACGTCAAGGTTTCGCAGATGGCTGCGCGTGGCATCGTCCAGTGCGAGCTCGGTCTTGCCCGCGGGGGCTTCAAGGGCGTCAGCCAGCCTGCCCATGACCTCGCGAGTCCGGTTCTGGGCCTCCACCAGCTTGACCAGCAGGTCCTGTTCCGCCTTGCGTTGGTCGGTGAGCGTTTCCAGACGTTCCGCTAGGGCCAGGATGGCGGTATTGACCTCGCTGCGCGATTCCTCGGCGCGGGTGACCGCGCGTTGCAGGTCCGCGACGCTTTCGGCGGTCTGTTCCAGAAGTGCACTGACGTAAGACGGCACCGCCTGATCGCTTTCGCCAATTGCCAGCCCGCCGCCACGGCTGAGTTTGGTTATGGTCGATAGCCAGTCTTCAAGATCCTTAAAGAAGCGGTTCTGGGCTTGCCCGGTTTGCAAATCCACGAACCCCAGAATGACCGACCCCGCCAGGCCGAACAGCGAGGAACTGAACGCCGTTCCCATTCCCGAAAGGGGCGCCTGCAGCCCTTGCTTCAATTCGTCGAACATCAGGGCAATATCGGGCGAGTCCACGGAAAGGGTGCGGATCGTGTCCGAAATGGCAGAAATGGTCCCGAGCAACCCCCAGAAAGTCCCCAGCAGGCCGAGGAAAATGAGAAGGCCAATGAGATAGCGGGTAATTTCGCGCGCTTCATCCATGCGCGCAGCAATTCCATCAAGCAGGGTGCGCATGGACAAGGCCGACAACGATACCTGGCGGTCCTCTCCGAGCATGGCGGCCATCGGCGCAAGCAGTACCGGTTTCTGGCGAACGCCGTCCACCGACTCTGCCTTGCGAAATTGCTCGATCCACCGAACCTCCCCCTTGAGGCCGGCGATCTGACGGATTGAAAAGACGATGCCGACAAGCAGGGTTGCAGCAATCAGACCGTTGAGGGCGGGATTGGCCGCGAAGGCCCGGCCCAGTGGATCCATCAGCGCGGCGGCAACCGCACCAACGGCGGCCAGAAACAGAAGAACGCGGGTCAGATAGCGTTGGGGCCGGGTCATGGGCAGCAATTCCTCGAAGCTGAAATATTCTGGTTTCCCGGCAGGTTATCGTCACCTGGCTTGCAAGGCAACGTCTGCGCTCAGGGGGTGGGCGAGATCAACGACACATCGATCCGCTCTGCCGGACCTCCATCTTTGGCCGGTCCAAGGGCTCTGAGCACGATACGATCTTCCGCCACGCCCTGGGCGATCAGTACGTCACGCACCACCAGAGCTCGCTTGAAACAGGTCCGGATCGATTCGTGCAATGAATAAGTGGCAATTTCTTGACCGGGGTGGAGCGACGGTTCCGACCAGCTTTCCGGACGATGGCCTGAATAGCTGAGAATGGCTATGCGGTCGGAGGGGCTGACAAAGGTCTTCACCCAGGTTTCCAGGGTTTCCCGGGCAGACGGCGAGACGACGAGATCACCCCGCCCGTACAGAATCTGCAGGGTCCGGACCACATTGTCCTCCCCCGAAAGGGCTGCCGCCGGGCGCACCGGTGCTTCGGGTCGGCGTTCGGGCAGCGCGTCCATGGCTTCGGCGCCAACCGCCTCGTAAAGCGCGTTCATGTTCACTTCGACCACCGGTTCCTGAGCCAGCGCCGGGGTCACAAGAGCGGCGACCAAAATGTCAGAACGCGTACCACCGCGACCAGATCCATGCTGTTTGCCTGTCGTAGGCGGTACTTTAGTTTGCGTCGACGCCTCTGTCCACGGTGGCGGTTTTCTTGTGGGCGTCGCGCAGCAGGCGTGTCACGGGGCCATGAATCGCGCTGTTGGTGGCGAGGATCTCTCCACTCTTCATCATGTCGCTGCCACCATTGAATTCGCTGACCATGCCCCCGGCTTCGCGCACCAGAACGATACCGGCCGCAATGTCCCAGGGGGCGAGGCCGGATTCCCAGAACCCGTCATAACGCCCCGCCGCGACATAGGCGAGGTCAAGCGACGCCGCGCCGAAACGCCGGATGCCCGACACCTGCGGCATGATAGTGGCCATTTCGTTCAGAAACCGTGTGTGGTCGGCTGCGTCGCCGCGCCCGGCAAAGGGGATGCCGGTGGCAAGTAGCGACTGATCAAGCTTTCGGCGCGCCGAGACGCGCAGGCGTTGGTTGTTGAGATAGGCGCCGCGTCCTTTCTCGGCCCAGAACAATTCATCGGTGACCGGGTGATAAACGACGCCGGCGACCAGGTTTCCGTCCTCTTCCAGAGCAATGGAGATGGCAAAGTGCGGAATACCGTGCAGGAAATTGGTGGTGCCATCGAGCGGATCGACGATCCAGCGCCGGCGCGGGTCCTTGCCCGGGCGTTCTCCGCCCTCCTCCAAAAGCAGACCATATCCCGGCCGGGCCCGTGTGAGTTCCTGGACCACGGTCTTCTCTGCCTTGGTATCGGCGATCGAAACGAAATCCGCCGGCCCCTTGCGGGACACCTGAAGCTGTTCCACCTCGCCAAAGTCGCGTACCAGCTTCCATGCCGCCTTCTTGGCGGCGCCGGCCATCACGTTGATGATCGCAGATTGAAGGGCCATAACGGGTTGCCTAGTCCGCGCGACGGACGTAGCTGCGATCTGCGGTGGCGACCACAACCTTGTCGCCCACGTTGATGAACGGCGGGACCATGACCCTGACGCCGTTTTCAAGAATCGCGGGCTTGTTCGACGAGGCTGCGGTCTGGCCTTTGACCACGGGCTCCGTTTCGCTCACTTCGAGCGTCACCTGGTCAGGGAGAATGACCCCGAGCGGGGTTCCTTCGTGGCTTTCCACAATGACCTGCATGCCGTCCTGGAGGAAGACGGCGTCGTCCCCCAGAAGGTCGCCATCGATTTCCACCTGATCATAGGTTTCACTGTCCATGAAGGTGTACTTGCCGTCGGCCTCGTACAGATACTGGTAGTCCTTCTGCTCCAGCCGCACCCGTTCCACCGTCTCCGACGAGCGGAAACGTTCGTTCATCTTGCGGCCGTCGCGCAGGTTCTTCAATTCCACCTGAAGGTAGGCAGGGCCTTTGCCGGGCTTGACGTGTTCCGTCTTGACCGCGCGCCACAGGCTGTTCTGGTGTTCGATTACATTGCCGGGGCGAATGTCATTGCCGTTGATTTTCATGGCTCTCGATTCAGTCTGTTGAAAGTGGTCTTTGGAACGCGCGCGGAAGCTAGCAACTTGGTGCGGTCTCTGCAATCACCTTGTTGAACGCGGCGACGGCCGCGCCGGGGCCATCGGGAAAATTCCAGACCCCGGCGCTGACAGCGAGAAAATCCGCACCGGCCCGCACCAGCGCGGCGCAGTTGTCCACTGTGATCCCACCGATGGCGACGCAGGGCACCTCGAACAGTTCGTTCCACCAGGTGAGGATATCCGGCGTGGCGTGGGTCTTGGGGTCTTTTGTGGTGGTGGCGAAGAAGGCGCCGAAGGCCACATAATCGGCGCCCTGTTCTCCGGCCACCATGGCGAGGTGGCGCGAATTATGGCAGGTGACACCGACGATCGCGTCCGCCCCCACGAGGGCGCGCGCCTGGTCATAGGGGGTGTCATCCTGTCCCACATGAACGCCGTCAGCCCCCAGTTCGGCGGCAAGGTCGGCGCGGTCGTTGATCAGGAATGCAACATCGTGGGCATGCGCAATTGGCATGAGCACCCGGGTGGCCTCCCGGATCGCATTGTCGGTCACACCCTTGAGCCGCAGTTGCAGGCAGGCCACGTCACCGGCCGCCAGCGCCTCTTCAAGCACAGGCGCAAACGCCGCCGGATCAATCTCCGGCGGCGTGATCAGGTACAAGCGGCACTGAGCGCCTTCAGTGCTGATCGGCTTACTCCTTGCCTTTATAGATGTTGATGATCTTGTCGAGCATGGCGAGCGCTTCATCGCGCGGGCGCTGGAAGGTGTTGCGGCCGATGATCGACCCGTTGCCGCCGCCTTCATAGATGGCGCGGGCATCATCGTAAACCGAGGATGCCCCTTTCTTGGCGCCGCCCGAGAACACCACCAGACGGCGGCCGTTGAACACCGACTGCATCACATGACGTACCCGTGCGGCCTGAGTCGAAATGTCCACGCCTTCGGCTTCGTAGACCTTTTTCGCTTCGGGCTGTTCTAGGTGATCGGACGGCAGCTTCACCTTGATGATGTGTGCGCCGATGAGGGCCGCCAGATGGGCAGCGTAGGCGCATACATCCATGGCGGTTTCCCCTTCCTTGGACAATTTGCCGCCACGTGGGTAGCTCCAGACCACCACCGCGAGGCCGACGGACTTGGCTTCGGCGGCGAGTTCGCTGATTTCCTCGACCATCTCGTTGAAATGCTCGGAGCCGGGATAAATGGTGAACCCGATGGCCGAGCAGCCAAGGCGCAACGCATCCTCGATGCTGGCATAAATGGCCTGGTCCTTCTCCAGCGCCCAGCTATTGGAGCTGTTCATCTTCAGAATGAGCGGGATCTGGCCGGCGTAAGTATCGGCGCCCGCTTCGATCATGCCGAGCGGCGTGGCAAACGCATTGAGGCCGGCGTCAATCGCAAGCTGGAAGTGATAATGGGGATCGTAGGCCGCCGGATTGGGTGCGAAGGAACGGGCGGGGCCATGCTCAAAGCCCTGATCCACCGGCAGGATAACCATTTTGCCGGTTCCCCCAAGTCGCCCATGCATCAGGATGCGGGCGAGGTTCGCTTTGGTGCCGGGGTTGTCGCCTTCATACCAGGAGAGAATCTCCTTGACCTTGCGGGTGAGCTTCATGGTGTCAGTCCCTTTTTCTCGGTTCGATAAAATCTGACGATGGTTTAGCGCAGTGCCCCGGCGGACGCAACGCCAACCGGATCGGCTTCAGGTGAAAAATGCGACGGTCAGGCCAGGACGCGGCGCAATGTTGACGCCGGTTGCCTGTCATCGTGGAGATTGACGACGCGCCGGCCCCCACCGAACAGCACATCCCGGGTCCAAAGCGTGACTGGAAGATCTTCGGGCAGGGAACAGGTGCCCCCGGTGACAAGATGGGTCCAGCCGACCTGGACGGCGCGCAGGGCCACACCCGGATCATTGCCGCAATCGAGAGCAAAGGTTACGGGACCTGGCAGCGTCCGGGGCAGCATCGCCCGGGCCAGCACCGGTCCTCCGGCCAGGGCGAGCGCCGGCGAAAACATAACGATCAGCGGGTGATCGTGCGTTGCGGCATAGGCGATAGCCGCCTGCGCCTGCGCCTTGTCATGGACCACCACCAGCGCATGGTCGGCTGGTGGTGGTGCGGCGCTCATGTCAGATCTCCAAAGCCTTGACACCTGGCAGTTCGCGGCCTTCCATCCACTCCAGGAATGCGCCACCGGCCGTGGACACGTGGCTGAACGCATCGGCCACGCCGGCGTGATTGAGCGCAGCCACCGTGTCGCCGCCGCCTGCAACCGACAGCAGGGACCCGCTTTCGGTCAACGCGGCCGCTTCGCGGGCCAGTGCCACGGTCCCGGCGTCGAACGGTTCAATCTCGAACGCCCCCAGCGGACCGTTCCAGATCAGTGTCCTGGCCTTGGCCAGAACGGCCTTGAGTTCGCTGATCGACCTGGGGCCAACGTCAAGGATCATCTCGTCGGCGCCGACGGCGGTAACCGCCACGGTGCGCGATGGTGCACCGGCCGCGAACTCCCGGGCAACGACAGCGTCACTCGGAAGATGAATGTGGCACCCGGCCACCTCCGCTGCCTTCAGAATTTTGGACGCCGTGTCAGTGAGGTCGTGTTCACACAGCGACTTGCCCACGCCAATTCCCTGGGCGGCAAGGAAGGTATTGGCCATGCCACCGCCGATAATCAGGTCATCAACCTTGGAGACCAGGTGAGTGAGCACGTCGATCTTGGTGGATACCTTGGCGCCGCCAACCACTGCCGCGACCGGGTGGCGCGGCGAGCCAAGGGCCTTTTCAAGCGCGTTCAGTTCGGCTTCCATGCTCAGACCGGCGGCGGATGGAAGACGATTTGCCACCCCCACAGTGGACGCATGCGCCCGGTGGGCACAGGAAAAGGCGTCATTCACATAAATGTCCGCGAGCTGCGCCAGCGCGTCGGCGAAGGACGGGTCGTTCTTTTCCTCGCCAGCATGGAAACGCAGGTTTTCGAGAAGCAGAACATCACCATCAGACAGAGCGCTCACGGCCGTCTGCGCCTTGTCCCCGATGCAGTCTTCGGCAAACGCCACGGGCTTTCCGAGCGCCTCGGCGAGAGGTGCAATGAGCGGTCGCAGGGACATCTCCGGCACAACTTTACCCTTCGGCCGACCGAAATGGGAAAGCACGATCACACGCGCCCCCCGACCGATCAGGTTTTCAATTGTGGGCAGGGCGGCCCGGATGCGGGTATCGTCCGTGACCCGGCCGTCCTTCATGGGGACGTTCAGGTCGGCCCGGACGAGCACCCGCTTGCCGGAAACGTCAAGATCCGCGAGCGTGCGAAACCGCGCCATTGGCTGGCCTCAGCCCAGATTGCCCATGATTGCGGCGGTGTCCGACATCCGGTTGGAGAAGCCCCACTCGTTGTCGTACCAGCTCAGTACCCGCACCAGATTGCCGTCGACAATCTGGGTCTGGCTCAGGTCGAAGGTGGAGCTTGCCGGGTCATGATTGAAGTCGATGGACACCGCCGGCTCGTCCACATAGGCCAGGACGCCCTTGAGCGGGCCATCGGCGGCAGCGCGAATGGCGTCATTGATTTCGTCCACGGTGGTGGATTTTCTGGCCACAAACTTGAGGTCGATCATCGACACGTTGGGGG
>RFJA01000090.1 GCA_003695065.1 Alphaproteobacteria bacterium | reverse complement strand
GGGCGGCCTGGATCTCGCATCCGGTCGCCTTTTCTGATAAGGAATGGCGGCGTATTCCACCGCGTGGGGCCTGTAGCTCAGTTGGTCAGAGCGGACCGCTCATAACGGTTTGGTCGCAGGTTCGAGTCCTGCAAGGCCCACCACGACTTTCCTTGTCCGGCCCGGATCGACGGCCAATGTCGCTGCCAACATTCCGCCCCAACCCGGCGGCAACGCCCTTTTTGACGCTTCCGCTGCGGTGCTCGGGCCGATGGCCCTGCGCGCCTCCCATGAAGCACGGCTCAGGGCTGCGGGCCGGACCTTCACCCACGACGGTAACGGCAACCTGACCAGCGACGGGCAGGAAGGAGTGCGATTGTGTTGGTCCGGATGGGGCCGCATTACTGGTTGATTCGCATTTCTCGCAAGGACGAGACGGATGCGGTGGTGCGTCTTGGCCGGGACCGGCGGGCGTTGCCGCATGGTCGTCCACGGGTCGCACCCGTATGTTTCGTTCAAGTTGACCGGGCGGACCGCCATGGGGGGGATGCGCCGAGTTTGCAGTCTGGATCTGGACGGTCCCGACTTTCGCGACGGGTCCGCCGTGCAGTCCCATTTGGGCCAGTTGCCTGTTCTTCTTGAGTTTCTGTGCGAAGACCCGCAATTTCGGCTTACAGTGGACCAGAGCCTGTCACAATTTGCATGGAACTGGTTGACCGCGCTCGCCCGGGATGTCGATCTAGGTAAAGGTTGATTGTAAATGAACTCAGAACAAGCGCTTAACACCCAGTTTATTCTTACGCTGTCTTGTCCCAATACCATCGGGATCGTGCATGCGGTTTCGCATTTCCTGCTGGAGGAACGCTGTAATATTACCGACAGCGCCCAGTTCGATGATGAGAGCACCGGGCGGTTTTTCATGCGTGTGGCCTTTGCCGCGACCGATGAGCCGGTCACCCGTGAGGATCTTGCACGGCGATTCGCGGCGGTGGCCGAAGAATTCAATATGGACTGGGCGATCTATGACAGGGCGGTACGCCCCCGGGTGGTGATTCTGGTGTCCAAATTCGACCACTGCCTTGCCGACCTGCTTTATCGCCATGGCATTGGTGAGCTTGTCATGGATATTCCCGCGGTCGTCTCCAACCACCCCGATTGCTATCAGCTGGCGGCTTCCCATAATGTTCCCTATCACCATCTACCGGTGACCAAGGACACCAAGCCCGCGCAGGAGAAAAAGCTTCTTGAACTGGTGCAGGAAGCCAGGGCGGACCTGGTGGTGCTGGCCCGCTACATGCAGATTCTCTCCGACGATATGTGTGCGGCCCTGCCATGCCCGGCGATCAACATCCATCATTCGTTCCTGCCGAGTTTCAAGGGTGCCAAACCCTATCACCAGGCCCATGCGCGGGGTGTGAAGCTGATCGGGGCGACCGCCCACTACGTGACCCCGGATCTCGACGAAGGACCGATCATCGAGCAGGATGCCGAGCGGGTGACACACGCCATGACTCCCGACCACCTGATCGCTGTGGGGAGGGATATCGAGCGCCGCGTCCTCGCCCGCGCGGTACGCCTGCATCTGGAACGCCGGGTATTGTTGAACGACGGCAAGACCGTGGTCTTCAGTTAGACCTTGCCCTGAAGGCGACAGACCAGTTTGCGCTGGGCATGGTTTGGCGCTAGGCTTGATCAGGTGAAGAGCTGTTCCGGACATTGTTCGGGACACGTCAGCCACAAAGTGGTGCAGCCTTGGCGAAATCGAACCTGCTCATGACCGTTTGGGGCGGCAGGGCCAGCCCCGCTTTCCGCGAAGAGGCCGGCCCGTGAGTGCGAGCGCGCCAAATCTGACGCTGCCCGTGTTCGACGGGCCGGCCGAGCAATTTATCGCGACGGCGCGTTTCCAGTCGGCTCGTCTGGTGGCGGCGCGTGGTACGCAGGGGGGTTGGGCGATACCTGTTGCGCATTGGCAGTCGCGCCTAGGCAACGATGTGTGCACCGCGGGATACAGTCATCACACGGTTATTTTGCAACGGGCCGGTAACGACGTTCGCCGGGTGGACAATCCCCGATTTGCCAGTCGCCGCAGTGCGCCCGGTCGCATTCTCATCATACCCGCAGGCATGGAATCCGCATGGCGGTCCAGCGACATTTCCGATCGCATTCATTTCTATGTGCGCCCGGCGTTGCTGCACGCTCTTGCGCGGGAGACGACCGGTCAGAATGCATCGGACCTGCGCGACGATCGCATTTTCATCCGTGATGACTATCTGCGCCTGATGCTGGAGCGGTACGCCGCAGTCGCGTTCGGGGATGATCCCTCCGCCACCCTGGAACGCGATCTGTTGACCTTGCAGATCGCTTTGCGCCTGTTGGACAGGCATAGTTCTGCGCCGCCCCGGGTCGATCCCCTTGTGCCACCGACGGATGATGAAAGCCTGCGCCTGCGGGACATCATTGAGGCACATCTGTCGGAGCCACTGACCCTGGAACGTGTGGCGACGCTGGCGGGCACCACGCCGGCCGCGCTCAAGCGCACCGCGCCGCGGGCACTGGGCCAATCGCTCCATCAGTATGTGCTCGACCGGCGGCTGGAACGGGCACGCCAATTGATTGCGCAAGGCAATCCCCTGGCCGAGGTTGCACTCGAATGCGGCTTTTCCAGTCAGTCGCACATGACCAACCGGATGCGGGCCCGCTGGGGCGTAACGCCCGGTGCATTGCGCGATCTCCATTGCACAAACGGGCGCGTCTGAATCTGAAAGAATTAGGGGCCGAGTTCCCCTAGTCTTGGACCAGAATCCAGCGCAACCGGAAAGGGTGAGGTCATGGAAAAACGTCCCGGCGAGATCAAGTACCCCCATCTTTTCAGCCCGTTCGAGCTCAAGGGCATTCGGCTCCGCAATCGGATCATGCAGTCGGCTCACGCCAAAGGGTTCCACAAGAAGGAAGGGATTACCAACAATCGTGATCGCTACTATGCCGAAGCCCGGGCCAGGGGCGGATTGGCGCTTCTGACCACCGGTAACCGGCTGATTCACCCCACCTCCAATACCTTCATGCGTGGCTTCAGTTACGGCTACCGCGCCGACATGATCGAGCGTGATCGGGCGATGACCGAGGCCGTTCATCGCCATGGTGCCTATATTCTGGCCCAGCTCAATCACTTCGGGGTCAATGGATCGACTACTTCAATGGATGACTATCGGGTGCTGTGGTCTGCTTCCAATGTAAAGTCTCCGGCGTTGTGCGAAATGGCCAAGGCGGTGGAGCCCGAGGACATGGCCGAACTGCGCCAGGGCTGGGTTCGGTCCGCCCTGTTCGCCAAGGAGGCCGGTTTCGACGGTGTGGAAGTTCATCTGGCGCACAGCTATCTGCTGGAACAGTTTATCTCCCCGCTGTTCAACAAACGCACAGACGCCTATGGGGGCAGCCTTGAAAACCGGCTTCGGTTTCCCCAAGAAGTTATCGCTGATGTGCGTGCTGCGGTGGGTCATGACTATATCGTGGGCGTCCGGATGCCGCTTGACGAAATGGTGCCAGGTGGCCTTGGTGCCGAGGAATGGGTCGAGGTTGGTAGGTTGCTCGCCAGCGATGGTCTGATCGACTATGCCACGGTGTCGGCCGGGACCTACCACGTGCCCCAATACATGATTCCACCCGCTGACGTGGGCTCCGGCTGGCTGGTGGAGCGCTGCGCGAAGCTGAAGGCGGCCTGTCCCGATCTGCCGATATTCCTGGTCGGCAATGTGGACTCGCCGGACCTGGCGGAAAAGGCGCTGGCCGACGGCATCTGCGACATGGTCGCCATGACCCGGCCCAATATTGCCGACCCGGATCTGGTCCGCAAACTGCGCGACGGCGAGGAAGACGACATCATCCATTGCATCCGGTGCAATCAGGGGTGTATCGGCCGGCTGTTCGAGGGCGGGCCCATTACCTGCATTCTCAATCCCGCCACCGGGCGGGAAGAGTTGTTCAACGAAAAGACCGTGACGCCTGCCGCGGACCCAAAACACTGGGTCGTGATCGGCGGCGGTCCGGCGGGGCTCAAGGCGGCCGAGACCCTGCTTCGTCGGGGGCATCGTGTCACCCTGCTGGAACGTGAAGACAGGCTTGGCGGGCAGATCAATCTCATTCTCAAGACCAATCGACCGACCTTCCGATTTATTGTGAAAGATCTGGAACACCAGATTCGCAAAATGGGTGGTGACATTCGCACCGGAGTCACCGCGACGGCCCGCATGATCGAAGGCCTTGCGCCTGACGGCGTGATTGTGGCCACCGGGTCAACGCCCGACACCAGCGGCTTTAATATCGTCAACGCAGCGGTGGACCGTTTGCCCGGCGTTGATCAGCCCAACGTGATCACCGGATGGCAGGCGATCGAGGACCCCGACTCGGTGGGGCAGAATGTTCTTGTCCTCGATGACGACGGGACCCGCTATGTGGCGGGCATGGCGGACCTGCTGTTGCAGCGAGGCAAGACGGTCCGGATCCTCAGCCGCCATCAGGCCCTGTTCAACCGGATGAACACCACGCTCGATATTCCGATCATGTTAAGGAAGCTGTTTGCGGCGGGACTTGAGTTTACGCCCAATAGCTGGGTGTGCGCCATCGACGGAGACCGGGCGGACATTTTCAACATCTATTCTGGCCAGCCGAGCACGATCGAGGGCATCGATACGTTCATCCTGACCACCGCGAACCTGCCGGCCGAGGACCTTTATTTCGAGCTGAAGGCAAGCCGGGACAACGTCCACCGGGTCGGTGACGCCGTGGCGCCACGGCGGATCGAGCACGCGATCTATGAAGGCTTCCTGGCCGGGCTGGAAAAGTTCGACAACTGGTCGAAATATATTGAACCGGGTGACCTGGAAAACTTCCAGCCGCTGACCAACTGATGATCGGGGACGTCTGACCGAGCCACAGCGCCTTCGCGAGGCCTGGTTGGTATTTCGCCAGGAGGCCAGCACCATTGCCCCGATCAAGCGGGCATTGGACTGGGTGGAAACGCTTGTCGCAGGCCAGCGCCAGCGCTTCACCGGTGCAGGCGAACGGAACAGCTAGGCGCTTGATCCCGTCATGTGATGGCTTGGGTCCGTTGAACTGCCAAATCAGACAATTTACGCCCTTCGGCGATTGGCTTACCCTTCCCAATAGAAATGGTTGAGCTGATAACCGGAAAGGACCGTCTCATGGCCGAGAGCCACGCAGACAGTAACGGTACTGACGATGCTGCCATAGACCCGTTATCTGCGGCGTTGGCGTGGCGGTCGGAAGGCGCGGCGGTGGCGCTTGCCTGGGTGGTGGAGACCTGGGGCTCGGCGCCGCGTCCCCCGGGCAGTGTGCTGGCCATTCGCGAGGATGGTCGGTTCGAAGGGTCGGTTTCCGGCGGTTGTATAGAGGGGGCTGTGATCGCAGCGGCCGGACAAGTCCTGGAGAGCAGGCAGCCCCGGCTTCTGGAATTTGGCGTCAGCAACGCGCAGGCATGGGAGGTCGGATTGTCCTGCGGCGGGCGAATCAAGGTGTATGTGGAGCCAGTCGAGTGACGGAGCACCGCGCGTGAAACAAGCGCTGATGGAACAACTGGTCGCCGATCGGGCGGCCCGGCGCGCGGCGGTGGTCGCAACCGACCTCGGCGATGGACGGCAGTGCATCATCTATCCGGAAACCGGAAACGCGGAGCCGGAAGCCCCGGCGCCGGTAGTGGAGGCCGCGCAGAAGGCTGCACGGGACGATACAAGCGGTGTGGTGGAGTGCGCAGGACGGCGAGTGTTCCTCAATGTGTTCAATCCGGCGCTGCGGCTGATGATCGTGGGTGGTGTCCATATTGCGCAGCCGCTGGCAGCCATGGCGCGCTCCGCCGGCTACCAGGTCACCATCATCGATCCGCGCACGGCCTTTGCCAGCCCGGAACGTTTCCCCGGGGTCCGGCTGCTGACCGAATGGCCGGACGAGGTGTTGTCTTCGATCGCCCTTGATTCGCGTACCGCGGTTGTGACGTTGACCCATGATCCCAAGCTGGACGACGCGGCGCTCCGTGAGGCGCTTTTGTCGGATGCGTTCTACATTGGCTGCCTTGGCAGCCGGAAGACCCATGATGCCAGGCTTGAACGGTTGCGTGGTCTTGGTCTCGGAGAGGCGGCGCTCAGCCGTATTCATGGGCCGGTGGGTCTGGATATCGGGGCCAGGAGCCCGGCGGAGATCGCCGTCTCGATCCTCGCTGAAATGACCCAGATCCTGCGCCGCGGGGCCCGGGCATGATCTTCGGGGAACGCCGCCTTGCCGATGCGGAGGGAACGGTCCTGGCCCATTCTCTCACTGTAAAGGGTCACAGCTTCAGAAAGGGCGCTGTGCTTTCTGCGGACGATCTGGCGTTGCTTCGGGCAGCCGGCGTAGAAGAGGTGACGGTGGCCGAACTGGAAGCCCAGGATGTGGGCGAGGACGAGGCGGCCGAGCGCGTGGCGAAGGCATTGGCCGGGAGTGACATCGTGGTCCGCAGGGCGGCGCGAGGGCGGTGTGATCTGGAGGCCGGTGCACATGGCCTTCTCAAGGTCGACGAAGTGATGATCAACACGGCCAATGGCCTTGACGAGGCCATCACCATCGCCACGCTGTCACCGTTCTCTGTGGCGCGAAAGGGAGCGGCCGTCGCGACGGTCAAGATTATCCCCTACGGCGTGGCGGCGGCGTCGGTTGAACAAATCGAGGCGAGGCTCGCCGACCGCCCGGCGCTGTCGATGGCCCGGTTCGGGTCCAAGCGCGTGGGGCTGATTTCGACCACCACGCCAGGGATGAAGACAAGTCTGATCGAAAAGACCCGATCGATCCTCGGCGATCGTCTGGGTCGCCTTGACAACAGGTTCGCATATGACACTGTTTGCCGCCACTACGCGCCGGAACTTGCCGCCGCAATAGCCGATGCCTTTGCCCATAATCTCGACATCCTTCTCTTGATGGGCGCAGCAGCAATCAGTGATCGGCGGGACGTGGTGCCTGAGGCTCTGGTTGAGGCCGGCGGGCAGGTTTTGCGCCTCGGTATGCCTGTGGAGCCTGGCAACCTCCTGATGCTGGGTGAATGGTCCGGCTGCCCGGTCATCGGCCTACCCGGATGTGTGCGATCCCCCGCGCGCAACGGGTTCGACTGGGTACTGGAAAGGTTGATTGCAGGGCTGTCCGTTACCTCCGACGATATCCGGTGTATGGGGGTTGGCGGCTATCTGAAAGGTTACATGGAAACCGAGGGAGCAGACAAATGACAGGATCCCCTATCGATATTGTCGAGCGTTTCGTTGACGCCTGGAACCGGATGGATTTCGAGACCGTGGTTGCGATGCTGAGCGACGACGTGTTCTACCACAATATCCCCATGGAGCCGATCAGGGGACGGGCTGCGTTCAAGGATTTTCTGGACAATATGGGCGCGTTTGACGCCATCGACTGGCGGATCGTGAATATTGCCGCCAACGCAAATGTGGTGCTGACCGAGCGGGTGGATGAGTTCGAGCTTGATGGCCGACGCATCAGTCTGCCCCTGATGGGTGTCTTCGAGATCGACCACAATGGCCTGATCGCGGCCTGGCGCGACTATTTCGACCTTGAGGACTACAAGCGACAGAGATTCGGTTAGGGCATTGCCCTGCGATACAGCGGTCTGACGAGCCAGAACAGAACGGCGGCTGTCGGCATGCAGATGGCGCCGAGTGTCGCGATGCCGTAACGCACGTTCTCCGGCCCGAACACATAATCCGAGAGAAGCCCCACAACCACCGCTCCGAAGGCGCCGCCGGTGACATTCATCAGGATCATGTAGAAACCCGTCATGATTCCCCGCATGTTGCCGGGCGTGACCAGGGCCACGGCCGAAAAACTGGTACTTATCACGGCGCCCCAGCAGAACATGGCGATGGAAAAGATCGCGAGGCAGAGCGCCGCGCTGGGCATCATTGGCGCAACGGTGGCAGGCACAATGGCAACCACACTGCCGGCGAGGCAGAGCATGACGGGCGCTTCCCGAAAACCGCGGCGCTCGAACCAGCGCACCAGCGCGCCCACCGACAGGGCGCCGGCGACTCCACCAACCAGATGGATCACGCCGTAGCTCATGGCTACTTCGGTTGGCGAAATGGCGTAGGTGCGCATCAGTGTCGCCGGAAACCAGGCGTGGATGCCGTAAGTATAAAAGCCGAACGCGACTAGGCCGCCAAACAGCAGGGCGTAAAGCCGGTTATTCCGGCCGAGGTACTGCACGACGCCGCGAATCGAGCTGGTATCCTCGCCCCCCTTGACGGGCGTCACAACTGTGCGTGGGGGTTCCTTGACGGTCAACATGAAAATGGCGACCACGAGAAGGCCGGGTAGGCCGGTGGACAGGAACACAAGCCGCCAGCTCGCCACTTCGCCCAAGCCGGGGATGGTGATCGCCCCTAGGCTGGCGAAGAAGTCGATCAGGTTGCCGCCAACGATGATGGCGAGTCCCCCGCCGATGTAGATGCTTAGGGTATATAGAGCGATCGCCTTGGCCACTTTGTGCTTTGGAAAGGTGTCGCTGATGATAGACACCGCCGACGGATTGAGCGCAGCCTCGCCAACGCCGACCCCGACGCGGGCGAGGAACATGGTGGCGTAACTGGTAGCCAGGCCACAGGCAGCGGTGGCGAGCGACCAAAGTGTCATGCAGGAGGCTAGGATTGCCTTGCGGTTCTTGATGTCGATGAGTCGGCCAAGCGGTATGCCCATCAACACATAGAAAACGGCAAAGGCGAAGCCATTCAGCACCCCCATCTGGGTATCGTTAAGGCTCAGGTCCTGTTTGATGGGGTCGATCAGGAACCCCATGACCAGCCGGTCGATGTAGGCAAACACCGAACCCACCAGGAGAACGCCAACCACGTACCAGGGATATAGACTCGTGCTCTGGCCTGTAGTGGTAACTCCGGATCTGTTCTCCATCAATCCCGCCTCCCTTTGTAACGGGTCGAGTATTGGCTTTTGACGCGTGCTGTCAACGCGACAGCGCGTGAACGCTTTGGGCGCGTCGTGGAGAACTATCCAATTTGGCAGTGGGTTTGCCACGGGGGCAGCGCAATAATTTTGGGTGTATCCGCAGGGCCACCCGAAACGTTCCGACAGTCCGGCTCCGTGATGTAGAATGATGACGAATTGATGTTCAGGGGCATGCGGGCGCGGGTGACATGAGAGGTTCGAAAGTGACTGAAAAGATCCTGATCGAGAACGGTATGGTGATTGACGGATCGGGCGACGATCCCGAGGTGCGCTCGGTTCTGATCGAGGACGGCGTCATCACGGCGCTTGGCCAGGATGCCGACACCAAAGCCGGTAACGCCGTGCGCCGCGTCGATGCGTCTGGCAAGACGGTCATGCCTGGGCTGATCGACGCCCATTGCCATATTTCTTTTGATGAACCGTCGTCCAATGACGAGTTGTTCTTCCACCGGCGCGAAGGCCTGGCTGCCATAACCGCCGCCTACAATGCGCGCAAGGTACTGCTGGCCGGGGTGACCAGTATTCTTGACGCCGACTGTATTTTTAATGTCGGACCCGATTTGCGCGATGCCATCGAAGGGGGACTTGCCGAAGGGCCACGCATGGCAGTTGGCGGCAACGCCCTTCTGACATCGGTTGGTGGCGCGGCAGGTACCCTGATACCGGACGAGGGACGGCGCGGCTATGCCCGTATCGTCAGGTCACGCGATGAAATCGTTGCGGAAGTGCGCCGTCAGATCAAGCATGGGGTCGACTGGATCAAGGTTCACGTAACCGGACTGGTGCCGCGCCGGCGCATGAAGGGAGAACTGACCGTGTGGACCATGGACGAGCTGCGGGCCGTCACCGATACCGCCCATGATCTTGGTATCCCGGTGGTCGGACATTGTCGTAGCGCGGAAAGTACCCGGGACGCTGCGCGTGCCGGATTCGATCTGATCCTCCACGCTACCTTCATGGATGAAGAGGCATTGGAAGCGGTCGCCGAAACCGGGTGTCCGATCGCGCCGACACTCACATTTCAGGCCAATCTGATGGACTGGGGTGACAAGGTTGGGGCCGATCCCGCACTCAAGGACATCTTTCGTCGCGAGATCGAGGGCAGCGCCGAGACCTTGCGGCGGGCCTATGACGCCGGCGTCCCGCTTTTATGCGGGTCGGAAAGCGGATTTGCCCTGACGCCCTATGGCGACTGGCACTGGCGGGAAATGGAAGTCTTTCACAAATATCTGGGACTAAGCCCCATGCAGGCCATCTGCTGTGCCACGGCAGAAGGCGAACGTATCTTCTCCGGAGAAAAAAAGGTTGGGCGTCTGGCCCCCGATTATCTGGCCGACGTCATCGTGGTCGATGGCGACCCACTGAAGAATCTGGCGATCCTGGGTGACCGTTCGAAACTCGCTCATGTTTTTCTCGGCGGCCGCGAGGTTGACCTGTCGCGCCCGCAACCGATGCGTCGGCCCATTTCCGGTTGGCGCCTCAGCCCCTTTGCTCACCGCATTCTCACTCATGAGGTGGCTGCGGGGAAGGAGTAGTGTGATGACGACTTTGGAAATTACCGATTATGAAGCCGCGGCCGAGGCGCTCCGTCAGCGCCATCTGCGCCAGGGCCTGTACGATGAAGGCGCGGTGCTGATGGACAAGGTGCTTGTCAATCTGCATGGCGATGAGCACAAGGCGCGCCGGACAACCGAAGCCAAGGTGTTTCGCAAGGATTTTTTCAACTATTACGAACGTGAAGTGTTTCCGGCAACCCTTGAGGAGACCATTCGAAGCTATCTCAAGTCGGGCAAGGCCGATCTGGTGGAGTTCGGGTATCGCGCCATGATGAACCTGACCGCCGATTTCGCGGGGCTTGACCGCCCTGACCACTCGGCTGAGACCGTCGAGACCATGCTCAGGCTTTTACGCCTTTTCGGTCTGGGCGCGACCCTGGCCCATTACAAGGGCGACAAGGAGGAGGCGCGCCGCGACATTCGCGCCGGGCTTCAGGAGTTCGACGAGAAATTTCTCCAGCCGTCCATAAAGCGTCGTCTTGAGGCCCTGGAGAAACTTGAGAAGGGCGAGATCGGGGAAGATGATCTGCCCCGCGACGTGTTGACCGTCCTGTTGCGCAATCGCGACTCCCTTGATCTGCCTGACGACGTTCTGCTTCGGGAAATGGCCTTTTTCTTCGTGGCCGGGGCACAAACCTCGATCCACTCGCTTACCCATGCCATGCACGAGATTTTCACCTGGTGCGAAAAACACCCGGAAGACTGGGAGCGTATGGTCAAGGACAGGCTGTTCCTGCAACGCTGTGTTCACGAGAGCACGCGGCTTCATCCTTCAAGCCCCGTGGCAACCCGCACCCCCACTTGTCCGGTGCATTTGAAGGCAGCGGGCGACGTAAACGAAGGCGACATGGTGGTGATCAACCTTTACGCCGCCAATCGCGACACCTCGGTTTTCGGCCCGGATGCGGCGGAGTTCAACCCCTATCGCGAGTTGCCGCCCAACATGTGGCCTTACGGCCTTTCGTTCGGGCTTGGCATGCACGCCTGCCTTGGTCGTAACCTGGCGGCAGGGGTCGAACCCAAGGAGGACACTGACCCCGACAACCATCACTATGGGACGGTGACACTGATTTGCCACGCGCTGCTGCGCTACGGCGCGCGCCCTGACAAGGCCAACCCGCCCAGAATGGATGAAAAGACCGAGCGCCCGAACTGGGGTGTCTATCCGATCGTGTTTGAGAAAAGCGCGGCCGCGGCAGCGTGACTGTGGAAAGAACGATGAAAACCGTCACGGTAAACGAATTCGACCAGATCTACGATGCGCTCAGGAATCCCAACCTGAAACAGGCGCTCTATGACGAAGGAAAAGTGATCATGGACAAGGTGCTCCTGACCCTGCATGGGGCAGAGCACCGGGCGCGGCGCAATCTCGAGTTCAAGGTGTTTCGCCGCAATTTCTTCCGCTATTACCAGCAGGAGGTCTTCCCACCGGCTCTGGAGCAGACCCTGGCACCTTATCTGGAGGCAGGCCGGGCCGACCTTATTGATTTTGGCTACCGGGTGACCATCAACCTGACCGCCGACTTTGCCGGTATCGACCGGGTCGAGAAGACTCCTGAGGAAACCGAGGATCTGCTGCGCTTTGCGAAAATCTTCAGCGAAGGCGCGACCATGGTCCATTCGACTCGCGACAAGGACGTGTTGCGCCGCGAAGTGGCTGAAGCGCTGATTGCGTTTGACGAGCGCTTCGTCCAGCGGTCCATCGCTCGCCGTCAGAAGCTGCTGGAGAAATTCGACGCGGGCGAAATTTCCGAGGACCAGTTGCCCCGAGACGTTCTGACCGTCATCCTGCGCAACGAGGACAAGGTGGACCTGCCGCCCGACGTGGTGCTGCGGGAAATGGCGTTCTATCTGCAGGCCGGGTCGCACAGCACCTCCAACTCCATGGTTCATGCATTCCACGAGATTACTACCTGGTGTGCGGACCACCCCGAGGATCGCGACAAAATCGCCGCGGACCCGCTGTTCCTGCAGCGCTGTGTGCACGAGAGTTTGCGGCTTCATCCGGCCAGTCCAGAATCGTGGCGAAGCGCCATGTGTCCCATGAAGCTTGCGGACGGTGCGAAAATGGAGACCGGCGACAAGGTTGTGCTCGATCTCCATCAGGCCAACCGGAACAAGGATATCTTTGGCGAGGATGCCGATCGATTTAACCCTTATCGGGAAATTCCCAAGGGACGGGATCCGTTCGGCCTGACCTTTGGTGTTGGCATCCACACCTGTCTTGGCCGGGACCTGGACGGAGGCGTGGTGCCCAAGGGGGAGGTTGACCCGGAAACCCACGAATACGGTATCGTGACGCTTCTGGTGAAAGCGCTTCTCGACAACAATGCCCGGCCCGATCCGGATGATCCACCAACACCGGATCCGCATACCTCGCGCCCCAACTGGGGGCGTTACCCCGTGATTCTGGGATAAGACAGGATGGACAATGGCATGAAGAACGCCCTGGTTACCGGTGGCGGCGCCGGGATCGGCGCCGCGATTTCAAAGGCTTTGGCCGATGTGGGCTATCGCGTTGGCGTGATGGACATCAATGCTGACAACGCAAGGGCTGTGGCCGAAGGCCTGCCCGAAGCGGTGGCGGTCGCCGGCGATGTGACTTCAAAAGAAGCGGTTGACGCGGCGTTCGAAACATTGGGCGCACCGCCCGATCTGGTGGTCAATAATGCCGGGATCGTCCGGTTCGGGCCGCTCAACGAGCTGTCGCTCGCCGACTTTCGGGCCGTGGTTGATGTCAACCTCATTGGTTGCTTCGTGGTTGCCCAGGCAGCGGCGCGGCGCATGGCCGCCAATGTTGGCGGTGTGATCATTAATCTGACGTCGGTGAACGCCATCAACCCGGCCCCCAATGTGGGCGCCTATGCGGCGACCAAGGCGGCGATCGCCAATCTGACCCAGCAGATGGCCATCGAATGGGGACCGCTTGGGATCCGCGTCAATGCCATTGCACCGGGCTTTATTGATGCCGGCATGTCGGCGCCCTTTTTCGAGGATCCGGGCGTGCGCGCGGTCAGGGGCGGCGGCGTGCCGCTGAAACGACTGGGATTGGCCGAGGACATTGCGAACGCCGTTGTCTACCTTGCCTCGGACGCCGCGTCCTATGTGAACGGCCACCAACTGGTGGTGGACGGCGGTGTGATCAACAGTGTTTTGGCCCAGCTTCCTCGTGAACCGGCAAAAGACTGACGGGAGTCATGGCGTCCAACCTCATCCTGACGGGTGGCATCTTTCACCCCTTCGAGACGGCGGCGCCGGCGCTGGCTGAGCTTTTGAGCGAGGTTGGCATTGACTCGGTCGTCCGCTGGGACGTGGATGAGGCGCTGGCCGAAATGGCTGACGGTGCCGCCTACGATCTGGTCACCGTTTATGCGCTCAGGTGGCGCATGCTGGACCACGAAAAATACGAACCCTATCGCGCCGAATGGGCAATGTCCTTGTCGAGCGCCGCGCGCACGGCGCTGAGTGCCCATGTGCGCTCTGGCGGAGGACTCCTGGGACTGCATACCGCCACCATTTGCTTCGACGACTGGCCCGAATGGCCGGAGCTGCTGGGAGGCAGGTGGGTGTGGGGCCGGTCACACCATCCGCCGGTCGGGCCGGTCCAGGTACGCCTCGACACCCGGGGCCACCCCCTGACCCGCGGCCTTGACGATTTTTCCCTGCAGGATGAGGTGTATCATCACCTTGATATGGTGCCTGATGCGGTGGCGCTTGCAACCGCCGACAATCCCGAAGGTGAGGGGCCGCAGACCGTGATCTGGGCGCACACGGTGGACAGCGGCCGGGTGGTTTATGATGCCCTGGGCCATGACGCGGCGGCGTTGCGCGCGCCGGTGCACAGCCGAATTCTCCAACGCGCTGCGGCATGGGCGACTGGGCGTTCGGACAAGCAAGTGGAGGCAATCTGATGCGCGATATCGCCAATATGTCCGTAATTGTCACCGGTGGCGGTTCTGGTATCGGGGCCGGGACAGCACGCCATTTTGCTGCGCGCGGCGCAAAGGTCACCATCTGCGGGCGGCGGCTTGAAAAGGTCCAGGCGGTGGCCGACGACATTGGTCCCAACTGCCTGGGCGTGCAGGCCGACATAACCAATGCCGCGGATCGCGAACAACTGGTGGCAGCAGCGGTGGACCACGGCGGCGGACTTGATGCGCTCATCAATAATGCCGGGAACATGTATCGCGGGCCGATTACCGATCTGGACGAGTCACAACTGCTGTCAATTTTTCATACCAATGTAATTGCCGGCATGATGCTGACCGGTCTTGCGGTGGAGCATCTGGAAAGACGTCAGGGGGCGGTGATCTTCATTGGCTCCATTCACACCCGGCGCGCCTACCCTGGGGCGTCGCCCTATGCTGCGACAAAGGGCGCGGTGCAGGTGCTAACCCGGGTGTTGGCGGCGGAGCTTGGGAGCAGGAAAATCCGGGTCAATTGCGTGGTGCCGGGCGCCGTGGTGACTGAGATCAACCAGCGCGCCGGGTTGTTTACCGACGAGGAAGCGGCCGAACGATTACAGGGCATGGCCGGCGCCCATGCCCTGGGGCGCATCGGGACCGAAGAGGAAATCGCAGAAGCCATTGATTATCTGACCCGTGCGGACTGGACCACCGGTGCGATTCTGGATGTGGATGGCGGCCTTGGCCTTGGCCTGACAGAGGGGTGAGGGCATGAACGGACTTCATGACGCGCGCACCATCGACATTCACGCCCATGTGGTGTTGGAAGAAACCATGGGGGCTGCCGGGCGCTTCGGCCCGGAACTGACGGAAGACCCCACGGGCCAGCCCTTGTTCCGGGTCGGCGGCTATGAGCTGCGCGGGGTGCGCTATCGGGGTAGCCCGTTCATGGATGTGGACCTCCGGCTTGCCCGCATGGACGAGTCCGGTATCGACTTTCAGGTGTTATCGCCCAATCCGCTGACCTACTTTCATTTCATAGACACAGCCGAAGCTGTGGCTTTTTGCCGCCGTCACAACGATATTCTGGCCAAACTTGTGGCTGGGCATTCCAATCGTCTGGCCGGCTTTGCGGCACTGCCCATGCAGGACCCGGTTGCCGCTATCGAGGAATTGACGCGCGCGGTGACCGAACTTGGCCTGAAGGGCGGTTATATCGGTACGGATTTCGGACGGCCGTTCAATGATCCGGATCTTGATCCGTTCTACGAGGCTTGCGTACGTCTTGACGTGCCGCTGTTCATTCATCCGGCGCCCGCGGGTATCGACGGTCCCGCAGGTGACCCCAACCTGAAGCAGTTTGACCTGGCGCTTCTGACCGGGTTCATGGCGCAAGAGACCCTGGCCGTGGCAACCCTGATATTTGGCGGCGTGCTGGAGCGCCACCCGAAGCTCGACATATGCGTCAGTCACGGCGGTGGCGCGGTGGCTTTCATCGCCGGTCGGCTGGCGGCGGCGGGCAAGCTAAGACCCTGGTCGCGCGACTCACTGCGGCAGGACGGGGCGTTCGAGGAACAACTGGCCCGCATCTGGTACGACAACCACCTGAATGACGATCGCGCACTTGATTATCTCATATCCATCGTCGGTGATGACCGCTTGGTGCTGGGCACCAACTTTGCCGGCTGGGACCAGCACCATGTGGAGCCCGATCACCCCCTGAGCCGCAAAATGGCGGACAATGCGCGGCGCCTGCTGCGGGCCGACAAGGCCTAGGTAGATTCGACATTCAGCCTAGAGTCTGTCATCTTTTGACGTAATCATAGCCGGCGTTTCTGAAGTAGTTTGCGCATTCGTTTGGCTGGAAGGTTCCGACGATGCGTCCGGACTCGCGCCATGTCTCCTCCCTGTCGCGTTTCTGGGCCATGCGCATCCAGTGTTTGATCTTGGCGAAGGCCTGCTCGATGGGGTTGAGGTCGGGGGAGTATGGGGGCAGGAACCAGAGCCTGGCGCCGACGGCCCGGATGGCGTCACGGACGGCTTTCGATTTGTGGCTGCCGAGATTGTCGATGATGACGATGTCTACGGGCTTGAGGGTTTGCACCAACTGCTGTTCCACGTAGGCGAGGAAGCACGCGCCGCTGATGGGGCCATCGAAGACGCAAGGCGCGGTGAGGCGGTCGTGTCGGAGTGCCCCCAGGAAGGTCATGGATGCTGGCCTCCTTCTCCAGCATCCATCTTGAACCACAATTTACACCGTTTGGGAATCCCTTCGCGATTCTGTCAAAATATGACGCACTCTAGATCGTCTTAGGTCTACTTTGAATCGGATAGTCTTTTCAAAATGTTGAATTTGTGATTCAAGGTGGATGCTGGAGAAG
>RFJA01000089.1 GCA_003695065.1 Alphaproteobacteria bacterium | reverse complement strand
GTTGCGGACCATATGGGTGAGCGGGTCCTTGATCAGCTCCAGCACCTGACGGTCAAGCTCCGTGTCGGCGCCGACCATGTCGAGCTCGATCTTCTTGCCCAGATCCACACACAGGTCACGGACGATGCGCGGCAGTTTGGCCCAGGCATTGCCAATGGGCTGCATGCGGGTCTTCATCACCCCTTCCTGCAGTTCGGTTGTGCACTGCGACAGGCGTTGCAGCGGGACCGCGAATTCGCTTTCGCCTTGCCGGCGCAGGATCTGCATCAACTGATTGCGGGTCAGCACCAGCTCGCTGACCATGTTCATCAGATCTTCGAGCAGGTCCACATTGACGCGGATGGTCTGGTTGGCGAGCTGGGTTTCGCTCTTGGCTTCCGCGGTCGGTTTGGGGGCCTCGGCCTTGACCTCCGGTGCGGGCTCCTGTTCCGGCGCCGGTTCGGGTTCGGCCTGCGCTTCCGGTTCGGTCTCCAGATCATCAGGGCCAGGGGCCGCCTGGAAGGCCGCTTCGAGCTCTTCGAGCGACACTTCGCCCGTGTCGTCAGATTCGCCGGCGTCTTCGGTCTGATCCGATCCGGTTTCAGATGGTTCCGGCGCCTGAGGAGCGGCTGCAACCGGTTCTGCGCCATCGGCAACCGCATTGAGGCGATTGATGAGATCGCTGTCGTCGCCTTCGGGCTCGACTTCGTTGGCGGCCAGGTCGTTCAGAATGGCCTTGATCCGGTCCAGAGACTCGAGGATCAAAGTCACGGCGTCCGGCGTGACCTGCAACTCGCCGTCGCGGAACTTTCCAAGCACGTTTTCGGATGCGTGGGCGACGGCCTCCAGGCGGGGCAGTCCCAGAAATCCACAGGTTCCCTTGATGGTGTGGACAAGCCGGAAGATATTGTCCAGAACACTCTTGTTGTTGGGGTCCTGCTCCAGCTTGACCAGTTCCACGTCGACAACGTCTATGCTTTCCGCCGTTTCCGTTAGAAACTCGTTCAAAAGGTCATCCATCGTTTGCGCCTTTAATCTGCTTCTGACCGGCTGTTGGAAGGTGACGGAGCGCCTCCCCCACCACTGTGGAAGCATCGGTGAGGAAAGTTAAAAAGCTGTAAAGTGAAACCAATGAGGACGACGACGAAAATCGGTTCTGTTCCGCGTTCCGGACAGTCAGGAGTAATGGTGTGATGAGCAGGTCCGTTGTGCAGGGGGGATGGGCGGTGCTGCGGTTGCGGAAATTCCGCCTGGCGCTGATGAGCCGGTTTCTTCTGACAATTGCCTTCCAGATGCTTGGTGTTGCCGTGGGCTGGCAGGTCTATGCAATCACCGGAGACCCGCTCGACCTGGGCTGGGTCGGGCTCGTGCAGTTTGTGCCGATCCTGTTACTCGGCCTGCTAGGCGGTCATGTGGCTGACAACTTCAACCGGATTCATGTCCTCACCGCCTGTCTCGGGCTGGTGCTGGTGTGCTGCGTGGCGCTCAGTGTTCTGGCCATGAGTGAGGTGGCCGCAGTCTGGCCGATTCTGATGGTGCTGGCCATGCTGAGTGTGGCCCGCGCCTTTTACGCGCCGACCGCGCAGGCCCTGCTGTCCAACATCGTCAGCCAGGAACAACTGCCCAATGCGGTGGGGTGGTGGACCACCGTTTGGCAGATTGCCACCGTGGCCGGCCCGGCGGCGGGCGGACTTGTCCTGATCGCCGGGTCAGACTGGGTCTACGCCTGTGCCGCGCTGTTGACCGGTCTGTCCATCAGCCTGATGGTCCAGATACGCATCGGGACGCGGCCGCGCCGGCGGGAACCGGTCAGTTGGGCGGCCCTGACCGGTGGGTTGCGCTATGTGTGGTCCAACAAGGTCATTCTGGGGGCCATTTCGCTTGACCTTGTGGCGGTCCTGCTGGGCGGAGTGACCGCGCTGTTGCCCATTTTTGCGACCGACATACTGGGAGTCGGGCCGGTGGGCTACGGGTGGCTCAGGTCCGCTCCCGCGGTTGGCGCGGTGTGTACCGGTCTGGTGCTTGCCCAGTTCCCCATCCGCCGCAAGATTGGCCGGACAATGATCGGGGCGGTGGCGGTCTATGGCGTTGCCACGCTGGTGTTTGGCCTGTCCGAACTGTATGTCCTGTCGCTTGCCATGCTGGCGGTGGCAGGGGCGGCTGACATGGTCAGCGTGTTCGTCCGCCACAACCTGATTCAGCTTGCCACTCCGGACGAGATGCGCGGACAGGTTGCCGCCGTCAGTTCGGTTTTTATCGTGGGCTCCAACGAGCTTGGCGAGTTTGAATCAGGCGCTTTGGCGGCGTTGATCGGGGTGGTGCCGTGCGTGATAGTGGGCGCGGTGGGAACCCTTGTCGTGACCGGCGCGTCATGGGTCCTGTTTCCCGAACTGCGGCGGACCGACAGGCCCCGGGACGCGTTCAGGGCAGCACTGCCGTCAGACTAATGGCGCCATCTCCGTTTTCGCGCCAGGCGATTCGGCCGCCAAGAGCGGTCGCGATCTGGCGGGCGAGAAAGGCGGGTGCGCCCTTGGCGTCGAGTGTGTCGAGGTCCACGGCACCCGAAAGCGCCTTTTGCACACTTTCCATCACAAGGACCCGTTCACCTTCAGCCAGCACTTCGATCTCGACCCCCCCGCCGAGCGGTCCGGCTGTAACCGTAACCGTCCCGCCGCGCAGCAGACTTTCGGCACCGACCAGCACCAGATTGAGCAACAGCTTGGCACCCGGCTTCGATATCTCGGCAAGCTGTGGTTGCCAGCGAAGGTCGGTCTTGCCGTCGGCGAAAAGCGCTTCGGCGGCCTGGCGGATCTGCGCCATGGCCAGGGTCTCGCCCATGCCCCCGGCCGCTCCGAAGGCAAGACGGAAGAACTGCAGCCGGTTGGCCACTTGCCGGGCGCTCTGCTCGAGAAGTGCCAACACCTGGTCACGCATATCGGGATCATTCTCGTCGGCGAGCATTTCGATGCCGTTGGAAACAGCCCCTACCGGGTTGACCAGGTCATGGCACAGGCGGGAACAAAGGATGGAGGCAAAAGCGAGTGTGTCGGTCATGGCCCCTTCATAAACGTTGTTTCGGTTTCAACTCCAATGGGCTTATACTGTATCCATGCGTCCACGTCACACAGCAATTCCCGCCCATGGGCAGTGACCTTGTGCCGGGCACCGTTGTACGCCTGCCGGGCGAACCCGACTGGGGCCTTGGCCATGTCCAGTCGGTGGTGGGAACGCGCGTCACCGTGAACTTCGAGGAAGCCGGCAAACGGCTGATCAACATCGCCCACGTGGAGCTGGAGGTGGTCGAACGCCCGCGTCCGTATTAGACGGGCGCTCGATTTCGATCACAGGGACGATCGGCCCTGATCTGCACCCTTGCGATTGGCCACCATATGGTTAGAGTGCGGCTCCGGTTACAGGGTTCAGGGGAGAGGTTCGCGATGATCGACCTTGCCGTCCGGCAGCGCTGGCTGCCACCGGTGCGAGATGCCGTTCTGGCCGCCGGTGACGCCATCATGGAAATTTATGAGGCGGGCGCCGAGGTGCGCCACAAGGGTGATGCGTCCCCGGTCACCGATGCTGACGAGGCGGGGGAGAAGATCCTGCTTGCAACCCTGACCACTCTGGAGCCCCGGTTGCCGATCGTGGCCGAGGAAGCGATGGCGGCGGGCGACGGGCCGGACCGGGTGGGCAACAGCTTCTGGCTGGTCGACCCGCTCGACGGCACCAAGGAATTCATCCAACGCCGCGGCGAGTTCACGGTGAATGTGGGACTGGTGGTTGACCGCATACCGGTAATGGGAGTGGTCTTTGCCCCGGCCAAGGGACGGCTGTTCTGGGGCGACGCCGAGGCCGGCGCCTTCGTGGCGGACGTGACCGATGGCGAGCTTGGGGCGGCCTGCGCCATTGCGGTTCGCTCGGCACCAGAGGGCGGTCTGCTGGCGGTGGCAAGCAAGTCTCATCGCACCCCGGAAACCGACGACTTTTTGTCGCGGTTGCCGGTTGCCGACAGTCGTTCGGCCGGCAGTTCGCTCAAGTTCTGCCTGGTTGCCGAGGGACAGGCCGACATTTATCCCCGGTTCGGTCCCACCATGGAATGGGACACCGCCGCCGGTGACGCTATTCTGCGGGCTGCCGGTGGCGCGGTCCTGAACCCGGACGGCACGCCGTTCCGCTATGGCAAGCCGGACTTTCGGAACGGCAATTTCATCGCCCGGGGCGACTCGTCACTGGATCGATTTATCCGCTGAACCAGCCGGATTCGAGTGCGGCCTTGACCAGTGAGACCGCTCCGAAGCCCCATACAATCACTGCCGATCCGCGGTTGATCCACCACAGGTGTGTGTCGTTCATGCGATCGCGCACCATTGCCGAAAGCCGGGTGATGGTGGCCCACCACAGGGCGGAACCGGCGAAAACGCCGAGCACCAGGCGCAGGGCTTCGCCGTGGTCCCCGGTGCGTCCCACCCCTGCGCTGGTGAACAGAGCAACGAAGCCGAGTGCGGTGATCGGATTGCTGATGGTGAGCGTGAAGGTGGCCAGCGCCCCCCTGGCCAGGTCCCCGGTGGTTGGAACGGGGTCGTCGAGGTGGGGGTGGGACCGCCAGGCGTAAAACCCCATGGCGATCAGGATGACGCCACCGACCATTTCGAACCAGGCCTGATGGGCGATCAGGGCGCGAGAGATGGAGGCCAGCCCAAGCGCCGCCAGCGCGCCGAACAGACTGTCACCGACGGCCGCGCCAAGACCCACCAGAAAGGCCGAACCGGGGCCCGATTGCATTGTCCGCTGGATGCAGATCACGTTGACCGGTCCGATCGGTGCCGCCACCAGAACACCGATTACCACGCCCGCAACAATTTGCCAAAGCTCGTTCACCTGCGCACCATCCTACCCCAGATTACCAAAATTTAACTCCATACCCGTCAGACTTGCCTAACGCGTAAAACAGAGTCACACTTTCTCTTGTCGATAAGGAGTCTCTGATGATGGTGAGTAGGACAGAGTTGTGGCTTCAGGGTTATCGTCTGACAACTGCGGAAATCCTGTATCACATGCCGGATCATCCGGACCTGCTGCAGACCTATGTGTGGCAGGAGTTTGATCTGGCGCCGCGCTTTCCGGAGCTGAAGAAATTTCTGGACTTCTGGGAAGCCAATCTGGACGGCAAACTGCATTCGGTCAGTGTGGCGTCGACGACCTTGGTGACCCCTGCGGAACTGAGGGCCGCTGACGTCAGCATGGCGCTGCACTAGGGCGTCTTGCATCGTCCGCCCCGGTTGGGCACATATTCGGCTGCCGGTTGCCGGCTGTCGAAGAGGCGGCCTCACAGCGCCTCCTGAAACCTTACGGGCTGGCCGGACGGGGCGCCGATCAGCGTGTCTTCCCACATCACGCGCTGCCCCCGGATAATGGTTCCGATCGGCTTGCCGACGATGTCCTGTCCCGCGAACGGACTCCAGCCGCAGCGGCTGGCGAGCCACTTCTCGTCGATCTGCCAGCTCTTCCTCAGGTCGACCACCGTAAAATCCGCGTCGTATCCGACGGCCAGGCGCCCCTTGCCCGCAATGCCAAAAATGCGCTGGGCGCTGGTGCTGGTCAGATCGATCAGGCGTTCCAGGCTGAGCCGCCCTGCGTTCATATGGTCAAGAAGCAGCGGCAGCAGTGTCTGCACGCCCGGCATGCCGGACGGACTTTGTGGATAGGGTTTCGCCTTTTCTTCCGCCGTGTGAGGCGCATGGTCGGACCCGATCACATCGACGATGCCGGCGCGAACCGCATCCCACAGGGCGGCGCGGTGGCGGGCCTCGCGAATTGGCGGGTTCATCTGGGCATAGGTGCCAAGCCGGTCATAACAGTCTGGCGCCGCCAGAGTGAGGTGCTGAGGAGTCACTTCCACCGTGGCGATATCGCGATGGTTGGCAAGCAGCGCCATTTCCTCGGCCGTGGTCACGTGCAGCACATGGATGCGCCGACCCGCCTCACGGGCCAGCTTGAGAACCCGGGTGGTGGCCCGCAGCGCCGTTTCCTCGTCGCGCCACACCGGATGCTGGTGGACTCCGCCTTCGTCGGCCAGATGTTTGCGCTGCTTGAGCCGTTCCTCGTCCTCGGCATGGATGGCGACGCGCCGGCGGCCATGTTTCAGGACTTCCAGCACCGTCGGGTCGTCCCAGACCAGCAGATCACCGGTGGACGACCCCATGAACATCTTGACGCCTGAACAGCCCGGCAATTGCTCGAGGTCCGCCAGATCCTGCGCGTTCTCTGCGCTCGCGCCCACATAGAAGGCGTGGTCGCACCACATCCGCCCGGCGGCGCGCTTGAGCTTGTCCTCAAGCGCTTCCGCGGTGGTGGTGGAGGGTCTGGTGTTCGGCATCTCGAAAACGGCGGTGACCCCGCCCAGAACCGCTGCCTGCGATCCGGTGGCCAGATCTTCCTTGTGCTCCGCCCCGGGTTCGCGAAAGTGGACCTGACTGTCGATGACACCCGGCAGTACATGCAGGCCGCTGGCGTCGATAACCTCGCCAGCGTCGGCGGTCGCCAGGTCGCCGATGGCGGCGGTGCGACCGTCTTTTACGCCAATGTCGGCGGGTCCGATGCCGGCGTGACTGGCCACGGTGGCGTTGCGGATGATCAGGTCGTAGGAGGCTGGCATGGGCTTGGTCCTTCCGGTCACGCGATCTGTCGGTTTGATACTGGGCCGGTGGAAAATTTGCAAGGCGCGCCCTTGGCGACCGGCGGGCAAGCATCTACATTGAAGACCCGAATTCACCAGACAACGGACGCGTGCCCCCATGCCTTCTGCAATTCTGACTTCGCGCGGAGTCGTTGCCGTGACCGGCCCGGAGCGCAAGGGCTTCCTCCAGGGCCTTGTGACCAATGACGTGACCCGGCTTGGTCCCGGCCAGCCACTCTACGCCGCCATGCTCACGCCCCAGGGCAAGTACCTGTTCGACTTTCTGATGGTCGAGGATGGTGAGACAATCTATCTCGACGCGGAAAAGGCGCGTGCCGCCGACCTGGTTCGCCGGCTGATGATGTACAGGCTCAGGGCCCGGGTGGAGATCAGCGACGAAAGCGGGAAATGGACGGTGGTTGCCGGATGGGGCGACGCCGTTGATTTTTCCGGTGGCTGTCTGGTTTTTGACGACCCCCGCCATCCGGATTTGGGGATGCGCGCGCTCTGCCCGGTTGCAGTCGATGCGGGTCCAGAGGAGGACTATGACCGGCATCGTCTGGCCCTTGGCATTCCCGAAGGGGCGCGTGATTTCGAGCCCGAAAAACTGTTGATTCTCGAAGGCAATCTGGCGGAGTTGAACGGTGTCAGCTTTACCAAGGGGTGCTATGTCGGCCAGGAACTGACTGCGCGGATGCATTATCGCGGCAAGGTGAGAAAGCGGTTGCTGCCGGTCGATGTGGAGGGCGAACTGCCCGCGCCCGGCACGCCGGTCACCAAAGACGGCAAGGAGATCGGGCAGATCCGGTCGGGCCGGGAGGCGCGTGCGCTGGCGCTTTTGCGTGTCGAGGATATCGAGGACGGCGGGAGCTACGCCTGCGGCAGTGCAACGCTGACCGTGCAAATCCCGGACTGGCTGAAGCAGACGGTTTCAGCATGAAATCCGAAACAATACGCTGCGGCTGGCCCGGTAACGATCCCCTTTACGTCGCCTATCATGACGAGGAATGGGGCGTGCCGGAATGGGACGATCGCGCGCTTTTTGAAAAGCTCGTCCTCGACGGATTTCAGGCCGGGCTGAGCTGGATCACCATCTTGCGCAAGCGTGACAATTTCCGCCGCGCCTTCGACGGGTTCGATCCCGAGGTCATCGCCCATTATACGGAACGAGACATCGAGCGGTTGATGGCGGACGCCGGAATTGTGCGCAACCGCGCCAAGGTGACCGGTACAGTGAAGAATGCGCGCGCCTACCTTGCGATAAAGGAGGGCGGGCAGACCTTTGCCGACTTTCTGTGGCAGTTCGTGGATGGTGCGCCCCGGGTCAATCAATGGCGGACCATCAAGGAATTGCCGGCGGAAACGCCCGAGTCGCAGGCCATGAGCAAGGCACTGAAACAGCGGGGTTTCACCTTCTGCGGCCCCACCATCGTCTATGCGTTCATGCAGGCAGTGGGCATGGTCAACGATCACGTCATCGACTGCTTTCGCCACAAAGAATGTGCCGCGCTGGCCAACCATCGCTGAGCCACCAAGCCATTTCGGTAAACAAATGCCGCTGACTCCTGTTATTGTCCTTGCCGAGGCAACAGTAGGGGGAGTTTCATGGACAAACTCGCGGCGATGGAGGCTTTCCGGGCGGTGGTGGAGGAAGGCGGGTTTACCGCAGCGGCGGCCCGGCGCCGTATCTCCAAGTCGGCCATCAGCAAGATGGTCAAGGACCTGGAAGCCGAGCTTGGCGTCGCTCTTCTCAATCGGACCACGCGGCGCATTGCCCTGACCGAGGTTGGGGAGCGCTATTACGAACGCTGCCAGCGCATCCTCGCCGAGGTGGAGGAAGCGGACAGCGAAGCCACCGCGCTGACCGTCAATCCGCGTGGCACGCTGCGGGTCAATGCGGCGCTCTCCTTCAGTACCGCGCATGTGGCACCGCTGTTACCCGCGTTTCTTGAGCGCTATCCCGATGTGCGCCTTGAACTGACGCTTGCCGATCGTTTCGTTGATCTGGTGGAAGAGGGCGTCGACGTGGCGATCCGCATCGGCCGGTTGGCGGATTCAAGCCTGATTGCTCGCAAGCTTGGGGAGACCCGGCGCATGGTCTGCGGCGCGCCTGCCTATTTCGACCGCTATGGGGAGCCAACCCATCCGAATGATCTGGGTGCGCACAACTGTCTGCGCTACACCCTTCTCGATACCGGGTCCGAATGGTGCTTTCGGAAGGACGGCAGGGCTTTCAGCGTGCCGGTCACCGGGACTCTCGAGATCAACAACGGCGACGCCCTGCGCACGGCGGCGGTGGGCGGGCTTGGGCTTTGCTGCGCGCCCGCCTTCACGGTCTACCGGGATCTTGCCGAAGGGCGGCTTCGGACCGTGCTTGACGAATACGAATGCCCGCCGCTTGGTATTTACGCCGTCTATCCACCAAGTCGGCACCTCAGCGCCAAGGTGCGAGCCTTCGTGGACTTTCTGGCCGATCATTTTTCCAGTGGCACGCCTTGGGACTGATGGCTAATTGTTTCTAATTAAGCGACAATTAATCCATTAATCTCATAATTGTGTCTTCTTTGGGTCTGGTTATGCTTCGTCTATCACAGATTTTGGCGAAGGAGTGAAACCATGTTCGACCGATTGCTTCCCCCCGTACACGTGACCGCACCCTATGGGGTTGCGCTGCTGCGCGTCGCTCTTGGTGTGATGTTCGTGGCCCACGGGTTGTTGAAAGTGCTTGTGTACTCTGTCCCGGGCACGGTCGCCTTTTTTGACAGTGTTGGTTTGCCGGGCTGGTTTGCCTATCCCACCATTCTTGCCGAGGTGGGCGGTGGCCTCATGCTGATTGCTGGTATTCAGACCCGGGTCGTGGCCCTTGCCCTGGTGCCGCTTCTCATCGGTGCAATGATCGTTCATCTTGGCAACGGCTGGGTGTTTTCGGCCGAAGGCGGCGGATGGGAGTATCCGCTGTTCCTGGCGGTGGCCGCCGTTGTTCAGGGACTCATAGGACCGGGCGCGTTTGCGCTTGACAACCGCGTCGCCCTGCGTGCCCTGCAACTGTAAGGAGGCACAGATGGGCAAGCTTGTCGATGGCGTCTGGCATGACGTCTGGTACGATACCAAATCCACCGGCGGCAGGTTTCAGCGTCAGGACTCGGCCTTTCGCAACTGGGTAACGGCGGACGGGTCCGCCGGCCCCTCGGGCGAGGGCGGCTTCAAGGCGGAGGCGGGGCGCTATCATCTCTATGTGTCCTACGCCTGCCCCTGGGCCCACCGGACGCTCATCTTCCGGGCGCTCAAGGGACTCGAAGACCTGATTTCCGTGTCCGTGGTCAACCCGCTGATGGGGGCCGAGGGATGGACCTTCGCCCCCGGACCCAAGGTGATCCCCGACGACGTGAATGGGGCGAGGCGTCTGTACGAGGTCTATCTGAAGGCCGATCCCCGCTACACCGGTCGGGTCACTATACCTGTGCTGTGGGACAGGAAGCGGGAAACCATCGTCAGTAACGAATCGTCCGAAATCATCCGCATGTTCAATTCGGCTTTTGATGGTGTGGGCGCGGCGCCGGGCGACTATTACCCGAGCGACCTTCGGGGCGAGATCGACGCGGTCAATGCACTGGTCTACGAGACCGTGAACAATGGTGTCTACCGCGCCGGCTTTGCCACCAGCCAGGCGGCCTATGACGAGGCGGTGGACGCGCTCTTTGACACCCTCGGCAAACTGGATCAGCGCCTTGCCAGCCGGCGTTATCTGGCGGGGAACAGACTGACCGAGGCGGACTGGCGGCTGTTTACCACACTGGTGCGCTTTGACGAGGTCTACCACACCCATTTCAAGTGCAACCGCCGCCGGCTGACCGATTATCACAATCTGTGGGCCTATACGCGGGAGCTGTACCAGGTGCCGGGCGTAGCGAAAACCGTTCACATGGACCACATAAAGGCGCACTATTACCAAAGCCACAAAAACATCAACCCGGCGGGCATTGTTCCGGTTGGGCCCACGCCCGATTTTGCCGCGCCCCATGACCGCGCGCGGTATGGCCGGGTGGCTTGAAGAAAGTGAACAGGCATGACGACATCCGCCCGCGCTGTGTCCCGTGTGATTCGTTCCGTCGCTCTCAGGGAAGGCGAAGACATGCCGGTGCGGCGGGCCTTCGCCGCCCATGGCAATGTTTTCGTCGACCCGTTTCTCATGCTCGACCATTTCGGACCCCTTGAGGTGGGCGCGGACAGCAAAGGCTTTCCACCGCATCCTCACAAGGGGTTCGAGACCGTGACCTATATGCTCTCGGGCCAGATCGAGCATCGCGACAGCACCGGCGGTCATGCGGTGATCGGGCCCGGTGACGTGCAGTGGATGACGGCCGGGGCTGGTATCGTGCATTCGGAGACGCCGCCAGAGGACTTCAAGAAGGCGGGCGGCACGGTGGAAGGGCTCCAGCTTTGGGTCAATCTGCCGCGCGCCGAAAAGTCAACGCCTGCCGGATATCAGATCCTGCGTGCGGGTGAGCTTGGGCGGGGCGAGGATGGCGTTCGCGGCGTGCGTGCGATTGTCGTGGCGGGCGAGGCGCTGGGCGCCAAAGGCCCGGCCCGCACCCGCAGCCCGATGACGGTGGCGGTGCTGGAAATGGACGCGGAAGCAACCCTGTCGCTGGATCCGGGGGAACAGGCCAACGCTGCGGTTTACGTGGCGTCGGGGAGCCTGGCGGCGGGGCGCCGCCGCCATCATGTCAGGGCCGGGGAAACCGCTGTGTTCGAAGCCGGCCCCGGCCCGATTGCACTGGCTGCCTGTGAACCGGTGCTCGCGCTCTACATGGCAGGCGTGCCCTTGAACGAGCCGGTGGTGGCCCGGGGGCCTTTCGTCATGTCGACGGAAGAGGAAATTCGCCAGGCCATGCAGGCTTATCAGGCGGGGAATTTTCCCTGAGGTCCGGGCCCCTAGGCCAACTCCCGCGCCACCTCCGCAAGAATTTCATAGGACCTGAGTCGAGCCGCATGGTCATAGATCGCCGCGGTGACGATGATTTCGTCAGCACCAGTTTCGGCGATGAAGGCTGCAAGCTCGTCCCGGATTGTCGCACGCGAGCCCACGAAGGCGCATCTGGTCATGTGCGCCACCTGCGCCTTTTCCACCGGCGTCCAGTAGTCGTCGATATTGTCGATCGGCGGGGGCAGCAGCCCCCGGTCGTTGCGGATCATGCCGGTAAAACGCTGCTGCATGGAGGTAAAGAGCCGCGCCGCTTCCCGGTCGGTTTCCGACGCAACCACGCTTGCACCGACCATGACATAAGGTTTGTCTAGCTGGTCGGAAGGTTGGAACTTCTCGCGGTACAGGGCAATCGCCTGATGCAGCGCCGCCGGTGCAAAGTGCGACGCAAAGGCGTATGGCAGGCCCAGGATGGCCGCCAGCTCCGCCCCGTAAAGGCTCGATCCCAGGATCCACAGCGGTACGCGCGTGTCGGTGCCGGGTACGGCCTGAACGGTCTGGCCCGGCTGCAACGGCCCCAAAAGGGTGCGAAGCTCCACCACGTCGCGGGGGAAGGTCTCCGCACTCATGGGGTCGCGCCGGAGCGCGCGCAGCGTCTGCTGGTCGGTGCCCGGTGCCCGGCCAAGGCCAAGGTCGATGCGGCCGGGGTAAAGCGACTCGAGCGTACCGAACTGCTCGGCAATCACCAAAGGGGAATGATTGGGCAGCATGATGCCGCCGGCGCCCACTCGAATGGTGCTGGTTCCGCCCGCCACATAACCGATGGCGACGGCGGTGGCGGCGCTGGCGATGCCGATCATGTTGTGGTGTTCGGCGAGCCAGAACCGCTTATACCCAAGCCGTTCGGCATGACGCGCCAGATCGAGCGAGCGGCGCAGCGCCTCGCCCGGGGTGCTCCCTTCGCTGACATAAGCGAGGTCGAGTACGGAAAAGACGGCCACGGACAAACTCCTTTACAGCCCCCCCAGGCTTGCCGGGCCGGCGCGTCACTGTCAACCGTTGCGGTTGCTGGTTCCCGGGTGACGGGATGACGGTCAGTCCTCGCTCAGGCAAAACAGCGCGGCGTTGCCGCCGGTGGCCGCGGTGTTCACCGTCAGGGTTTTTTCGGTGGCGAAACGATAAAGATAGTGCGGTCCCCCGGCCTTGGGCCCGGTGCCCGAGAGGCCCTGGCCACCGAATGGCTGGACGCCCACCACCGCGCCCACCATGTTGCGGTTGACGTAGGTATTGCCGACATCGAGCGCGTTGTGGATTTCCGCCGCCCGGGCCTCGATCCGGCTGTGAATGCCAAGGGTCAGGCCGTAGCGGGTGCGCCTGATCGCGTCGAGCACCCGGGGCAGATCCTCTGGGCGGTAGCGCACCACATGGAGGATCGGGCCGAACACTTCACGTTCCAACTGGTCGAGGCTGTCGATTTCAAACAGATGCGGCGCGAAGAAACTACCCTTTCGGCACCCGTCCGGCAGGGTGCACGCCTTGATCAGCCTGGCTTCGCGGTTCATGCGGGCCACGTGGGCGCCCAGCATGGCGCAGGCTGCATCGTCGATCACCGGTCCGACGTCGGTGGCAAGATCCATCGGGTCGCCAAGGCTAAGCGCATCCATCGCGCCCGCGAGCATGTCGATCATGCCATCGGCCACATCGTCCTGAAC
>RFJA01000006.1 GCA_003695065.1 Alphaproteobacteria bacterium | reverse complement strand
TACGCGCAGTTCATCCCGAGGCGCAGTGTGCTCGATAGTTCGTTTTGAAGTTCCGGAGTGTTTCCTTCGCTGTCGAGCCGCCGAAATACGATCACCCATCGGCGCATGATGACGCGCAAAATCAGACCAATGATCAGAAGCAGACCAAACAGGGTGACTTTGGCTGCGTACCAGTCGTAGGCGAATGGCCCGTCTCCAACAAGAGACCAGATACCGAGGACCAGTAGGGCCGGAATGACAAAGTATCGGATTGCTTCATCGGCTTTGGTCAAACGCAGGCCAAGGTCGGTATCGCGTGTAAAATAAGCCGCCCAGGTCAGGCTAAGCCACGCGCCAAACAGGATCCACATGACGACAATCCAGGATGCATCCACGGAGAAGGCACCCAGGTTGTATCCCATGTTGAGACCAAGCGGCAGAAGCAGGATGATCCCGGTGCGGGCGAGAATATCAATCCGATATGCCGTTTCCATATGTCTGCGACGCTCGTCGAGAGAAAGCCCGGGTTTCGCCAGTTGTCGCGATGCGTTGAAGACGCCCCATTCCCCGCCAAGCCAATAGGTCATTGCCAAGACATGAAGCCATCGCAGAACGTCGTGCCCTAAAATGTCCATGGAGACTTCCTTTTCCTATCGTGTTTCCGTGGTGATTTCTGGTTGGTGGTTCGATTTCCGGACACCGGCCCGGGGCGGAGGCCCCGGGCGGCGTTGAACGATCGTTAGAAGTTGTAGCGGGCGCGCAGTGTCCAAGTTCCTGGATCGTTGAGATACTGGGTTCCGGCAAGAATCGAGTGGACATACCGCTTGCCAAAACAATTTGTGCATTCCGCCGAAACACTCCACGCCCCTGTCGATTCTTCGAGGGAGAGCGACGCGTTCGCCATGACGTAATCGCCAGTTTGTGCGATCTCAAGCCCAGCAGTGCCGACGTTCTGCTTCGCGGTGTAGAAAATAGCCGCGTTGGGGACCAGGTTGAGATTATCGGTCAGAGCAATCTCATAATTCATTCCGAACGATGCTGTAACCGCTGGCGTCCGCACCGGATCGGCAATTTCACCGACCGGGTTGACGATACCCAAACCACATTGCGACACGTCCCCGTTCAGACAATCCTGTTGCTGCTGAGCGATGCTTGGGTCGAGGTTCGTGTATTTGTCCGACATCAGACCCAGCGATCCGTATACGTTGAGCCCGGCCGTTACGACGGCGTTGAAATCGATCTCAAGCCCGTACGTGCGAAGGTCGGCGAAGTTGTTCGTGATGAAGGTGATGCCGGTCGGCGTCTCAAACGCCGCCGGAAGCTGGAAGTCCGTCACGTCCGTATAAAAGGCTGTGACATTGACTCGCAGTCGATTGTCAAACCATTCGGTGCGCAATCCGCTTTCATAGGACCAGACTTTTTCAGGTGCGAAGGGCTGGATCAGAAGGGCTGAGGTACCCCGCGCATTCCAGCCGCCCGACTTGAAGCCGCGTGTTGCGGAGACGAAACCCATGATGTCGTCATTGAAATCATATTCCAGTGCAAAACGTGGCGTCCAAAGTTTGGCCGTCTGCTTTGTCGGTATATTGAGTGCGGCGATATCGCCTGTATCAAAGGCCGACAGAGCTAGCGGATTGTTGTTGGCCAGATAGGCAATGTCCTTAGTTTCCACGGTGTAGCGAATACCCGCGGTCGCCGTCAGAGCGTCTGTGACATGATAGTCGAACTGGGCGAAGGCCGCGCCGGTCTCCGTGCCGTTTTTCAACGTGCGATCGATTAGAACAAGGGGTGTGCCGAAGTTGAAAATATCCGCAAAATCGGTCGTGTTGTTTTCGTTCAGATAGAAGACGCCCGCGACATAGTCGAGGCTTCCCTGGAACAGGCTGCCGGCGATTTTGATTTCCTGGGAGAATTGTCGGTGTTCCCCGTCATTCACGATGACAAAACCGCCAGTGGGTGTCGGGAAATCAAAAAAGTCTATGTTGAACTCCTGACTCATGTCGCGATACCCCGTAATCGAGGTGATCGTGCCTATGTCGGTGTCCACGGTCAGTGTGGAATTGAGAGATATGCTCTCAACCTGGTTGCCGAGCGGGAAGTTCTGTTTGTCCCCGCTGACCAGTCCCACTAAAGGCGCCGCATTCTTTGACGACCCGGTGAATGCGACTCGGCGCCCCAGGTCTTCGTCATAACTGTTCAGAATGGACAGTCTTTTGGTGTCGATATAGTCGGCGGAAAGGTCCCAGACCGCGTTTTCGGAGAGCACGAGGCGAACGGCGCCACGAACACCGGTTGATTCCTCCCCGTTAAGGGTTTCCCCCGTGGTCAGGTTGTCAACGTACCCCTCGCTATCGATGTAATAGGCGGACAGCTTGGTCAGGATCTTGTCATTGATCGGAAGGTCCACGGACGCCCGCGCTGTGAAACGCTCGAATCTGCCATAGCTGGCTTCCGCGTACCCTGTCAGTTCCTCGCCAGGCTTCTTCAAGATGACGTTTACAGCGCCCCCGGTGGTGTTACGGCCGAACAAGGTCCCTTGGGGGCCACGAAGTACCTCAACGCGTTCCACATCGAAAAACTGGAAGTTGTTGGCGTTCTGGCGAGTGATGTAGACGTCATCCACATAGGTGCCCACGGGCGGATCGAAGGTCGCAATCGACTCCGTATTGTTCAGGCCGCGGATTGAATAGACGTTGGCGGTGCCAAGACCGGTATTGTTGTGGCCCACCATATTGGGCACGAAACGGACAAGATCCAGCGGCTCCTTGATTTGGCGGCGCTCCAGTTCAAGCTCGGTAAATGCCGACACAGCGACCGGAACCTCCTGCAGGCTCTGCTGACGGCGTTCCGCGGTGACCGTGATTTCCTCAAGACTGATGCGCTGTGTGTCTTCCGATGCCGCTTGTTGCGCTGCGAGCGCCGAGGGCAAGAATGGCACCAGAACAAGGGCGCCATAGGCAACTTTACTCAGGAGCGCGGATTTTCTCATGGGTTTCCTCACTGTCTGTATGTTAATGGCCAAGGCTTGCCCCAGGCCGGATATTGGTAATGCGATCGACCGACACATTATCTAAATGTTATAAAATGATGTCAATGTGTCATGGAGCGATTCTGGTGCCCTGAAAAGCACTCCTTCGGAAAATGCGGTGCCGACCAAAAAGAGGTTGGGCAGGGCGTTTTTGCCTTACATATCCTCGCGCATCGCGTCGATCGGTATCGGTTCACCGTCATTGATGATCAGGGCTTTTTTTCGGAAAAATCGAAGATATCCGCTATCGCCCATGCGGGATGCGCCAAGGCCGGAAAGCTTGTAGGAGTTTTTCTCCACATCATGCACAAGGCTGGTCAGGGACGCGTCGTTTATGCTGATGGCGCCGGCCTCTAGCTTCCGGGCGATGGCTTCGGCGCGGGCCGGGTTGGATGAAAACACGGCGGCGCTCAGCCCGTAATCGGTGTTGTTGGCCAAGGACACGGCTTCCTCATCGGTATCAAACGGTACAATGGGCATCACCGGGCCGAAGGTTTCATCCGTCATGATGCGCATTTCGTCATTGACGCCGGTCATGACGGTGGGCCGGCACCATGCCCCGCCACCGTGCATTTCGATTTCGCCGCCACAATGAAAGGTGGCGCCCTTGGCTCTAGCATCAGACAACTGGCTTTCGATGATCCTCGCCTGGTCAAGGGAAATGATGGGGCCGATATGGCCGGACTCAATGTCCGGATAATTCAGTTCGACGGCTTCGGCTTTCGCCACGATTCGGGCCAGGAAATCATCCAGGATCGGCCGGGCAACATAAATGCGCTCGATGGATTGGCAGGCTTGCCCCGTGTTGACCACGGAGGCTCTGAGAATGGCGGTCGCCGCGCGTTCCACATCCGCGTCGTCGAGCACTAAGGCCGGGTCGTTGCCGCCGAGTTCCAGAAAGGCCGGGATCAGTTGCGCCGCGGCGCTTTGGGCGACCTTGAGACCGGTGCGAACGCTCCCGGTGAAGCAGATGGTGTCTACTTGAGCGACGAGAGCCGCGCCGGTTTCGCCATCTCCATTGATGATCGATAGTACTGTGCTTAATTCCTCTGTCTCTTCAATCGCGGTTCTCAGCGGCTCAGCGAACCGCGGCGTTATTTCGCTCGGCTTCAGGCAGACGGCGCTGCCGGCGAGCAACGCGGGGATGGTATCGATCATGCTCAGCGTCAGAGGAAAGTTCCACGGGCTGATTGTGCCGACAAGCGGGTATGGGTCGTGCACTATTCGATAATGAATCCCCGGCATGCTGCGTGACGTGCCGGTCTCCTCGGCGGCCAGTGATCGGGCGGTCCCAATCCATCGGTCAATCGACCTGATGACCCCGTCAACCTCGATTTCAGAGATTCGAAGGCGGCCGGTATCCTTTGCCAAGGCGCCTATCAATGACTCCCTGTGATGTGACAATCTGTCCCTGAAGGCTGCCAGGATTGCGGCGCGATGTTCAAAGCCCTGGTCGAGCCAGGCCTTCTGGGCTTCCCGCATCGGCTGAACAACAGTCCGAATGTCGTCGGGGGTGGCGCAATGAATACGGTAATCATGCTCGCCGGTGCGAGGATTGCGAACATTCAGAATGCGTCTGCTCATAACCGCGCGTCTCTTCTGGTGTCTTCGTTAAAGCCGGCAATGCTTCGGTGCCTGCCCGTGTATCGTCAGGGGGCTCTGTGTTCGATCGGCTGTGCTGCTCGACAAATAAGTCGTTGACCGATTTTTATGTGATAATATTATAACAATATATCAACGAAGAAAAGCTATCACAACAGATGTTTATTGGATTATGGTGGCAGTTCACCGGAGGATTTATTATCTGGTTGACAGTTCCGGTCCTTGGGAAGATCCCAGTAATGGCCAAGCGATGAGGTTATGACAAAATCTGCCAGTGACACAAGCGCGGTGAGGACGCTGCAGGAGGCTGTGCACGAGGGCTCGCCCACGCCCCTGTATTACCAGATCTATGTCATCCTGCGGGACAAGATCACGTCGCGTGTCTATCCGGACGGCAGCCTGTTGCCCAGCGAGCATGAATTGGAAAAGATTTTTGGTGTCTCGCGGATCACGGCCAAACGCGCGCTTGATGAACTTGCGTCCGAGGGTCTGGTCACCCGACAGCGCGGCCGCGGTACCCGAGTGACCTTCAAGGGACCATATTCGTCTTTGGCAGGTGATATGCATGGTCTTCTGGAGGACCTCTTGACCATCATCAAGGAGACAGATGTAGAGGTCCTTGAATTCGACTATGTGCCAGCGTCGCCTTCGACGGCGGATGCCCTGAAGATTAAAACAGGGGATATGGTCCAGAAGGCGGTTCGCGTGCGCCGTCGAAAGGGTACGCCTCTGGCCTATGTAACCACCTATGTTCCAGAGGATATCGGGCGCAGTTACACCCTTGAAGAGTTGAAGGACAACCCGCTGGTGGCGTTGATCGAGAGGGATGGCCACAAGATATCCAGCGCGCGCCAGACGATCACGGCCACCCTCGCAGACAGCACGCTCGCAGAGGCGCTGGAAATCAGGGTGGGATCGCCTTTGCTCAAGGTGATCCGGGTTGTGTTGGACGAAAACGACAAACCTGTTGAACTGATCACCGTCCACTACCGTCCCGACCTCTACCAGATTCATCTGAACCTCACACGGGCGCGGGCGAATACCAAGAATTTCTGGTCCACGACCTGAAGTCGGGGTGAGGGCGTGATGCGAGCCGTGTGGGCGATCTTGTGGCCCCGAAGATGAAGATACAAAAAGCCTTTGTGGAGGTTGAGGGACGTCGTGTCCACTATCGTCGGTGTGGCGCGGGCCCGGTGCTTCTGTTGCTGCACCAGTCTCCGAAGTCTTCGCGGGAATATGAGCCCCTTATGGCTGAATGGGGGGCCCATTTCACCTGTATTGCGCCCGACACGCCAGGCTACGGATTTTCGCAACCGTTGCCGGGTCGGCCGCGAGATCTTGCTGCATATGCGGACGCCACTTGCGCCTTTCTCGATGCCTTGGGGCTTGAGCAGCCACTGGTTTACGGGTTTCACACGGGGGCGGCTATCGCGGCGGAATTGGCAGCTCGTCACCCCGATCGGGTGCGCGCGCTCGTCGCCAACGGCTATGTTGTGCTGACGGAACAGGAGCGCAATGACTTTCTGATGCATTACCTGCCGGAATTCGTGCCGTCCTGGGATGGGAGTCACCTCGCATGGCTGTGGGCCCGACTGCGTGAACAGGTGATATTCTTTCCCTGGTATCAGAGAACGCGCGCGGCACGAATGGTCTATGACATGCCACCGCCCGAGGTTCTGCACGAGAATGCAATGGAATTCCTGCATGCTGGAGACCATTATCGGGACGCTTATGGTGCCGCCTTTCGCTGGGAGGGGGAACGGGTCCTGCCACGAATCACGGTTCCGGCCCTGGTGATCGCCAGCGACAAGGATCCACTGTGCGCCCACCTTCAGCGTCTGCCGTCCCCGCCACCAAATTGCGAAATAACCTCTTGTCCGACGCAGCAAGCGGTGCAGGATCGTGCCCTTGCATTTTTCAGATCCCAAAGCACCCCCGATGAAGCGTCACCGATTGGGGCGACAGGGACCTATCCCGCGACGGGTTATGTTTCCTCTGGCAGCCGCCAAATCCGATTGCGGCACGACGGCAAAGGTACTGGCCGGCCGGTTCTGATGCTCCATGATATCGGGGAACAGGGCGATCTCGTTGAGACCAATGGGGAGCAATCCACGATCATCCCGGATCTTCCCGGTCATGGTCTGTCCGATCCAGCCGACGGCCCAATAAGTCTTCCGTCAATGGCCGAGGCCCTCAATGCGTTGCTGGTTGAGCTGGATGCGGGGCCGGTCACAGTCCGAGCGAAAGGCGTTTCATGCTTGATCGCGGCCGAGATGCAGCGCATAGCGCCAGACAGGGTTCTCAACGTTGACGCCGATCTCGTTGAATTGTCGCGTATCACGCATTGGGCCGATTATTGCCGCAAGCGATTCCCGGCGTTGGAACCCAATGTGCATGGCGGCCATCTGCTCGAAGCCTGGCTGGTGGTGCGCAACGGCGCTTTGTTTGAACCATGGTACGAGCAGCGGGCCGGATCCATCGTTCAGAAGGAACCCGACATCAGCCCGCCAACAGTGCACCGTAAACTGATAGCGTTGCTCGACTCTTTGCCTACATCTCACGCGGTGATGATGGCCTCGATCGACTATCCGTTCGAGCAGCGTCTCCGACAGTTGGCCGGATCGTAGAATCGTCAAAGAGCACCGGGCGGCGAACATGAGCAACCCTATACGTCCCGCCATTCCCTGCTACACCTGCCCGGTGCGCGACCGTGCGCTTTGTGCCGCGTTCAGCGACGAGGCGATTGCCGAGCTATTCGCCCGCGCGGAGAGATTACACGTGGATCCCGGTCGATATCTCTACGAGGAAGGCGACCCAAGTCCGTATGTTTACAAGATCGTAGAGGGTCTCCTGATGCTGGAGCGTTTGGCGAGCAATGGACGACGCCAGATCATGGCCTTTGTTTATCCCGGCGACCTCATTGGTCTCACGCCCGACGAGCAGTACAACGTAGTGCCAAATGCCTCAAGCATACCGAGCTTTGCCGATTCCGGGTCGAGGCGCTTGAAGAACTGTTTCATCTGTACCCCGATCTTGAACGCGACCTGCGCCGCATCGGCAATCGGATCCTGAATTATGCGCTCGATCAGGTTTTTGTTCTCGGTCACAAGACAGCCGTGGAGCGCATGGCCTTTTTTCTGCTTCACCTGGCCAATCGCCAGAAAGTGGAGCGCAAAAGCGGTGCTGTGATCGATTTACCAATGACTCGAACCGATATCGCCGACTTTCTCGGCATTACGGTGGAGACAGCAAGTCGTGCCATCTCCCGGCTCAAGGCCGATGGCCTGATCCACATGCCGGGCCCAAACCGTGTGGTGATACCGGATTTCGAGAAGCTTTCCCGCGCTGCCGAAAATTATCGTGATTGACTTTGAGCATTTGGCCATCTTGTCAGGGCATGGGTTTCGCCACGCCAAGAAAGCCCATTATCATCAGAAGCGCCCAGAGCAGCCGCGCATAACCGGCGGCTGTCCTGCGTCCTTCCGTGATGAGATCTTCAGCTTTCTCCTTGTCTTCGCCGAGGAGACGAAAACCGGTCATCCATTTGGCCACGCAGCGCCGCAACAACAAGCCCAGTGTCATCACGCCGGCGAACAGGATCAGTTTGATCGCCAGCCACGGCGCGGCGACTGGATATCCGGTTGTCAGACCGAGGCCGCCTGCTAGCAGAAGCGCCCCCAGAACGACGTATCGGATACCCATGTCAAGCTTTCTCAGTTTCTCGCCGGTTGTTGTCTTCTCTTGTTTGTGGAGCGTTCTCACCAGTGCAAGCCATGCCGCCGCCATGATCCAGATCAGCGCCATGTGTACGCCGGACAGATCCAGGTAGCCGAGGCTCGTCGCCAACTGAAACCCCACGGGCAACATCAAGATGAGGCAATAACGGGGCACCATGTCGAGCGTCATCAACAGCTTGAGAAACCGCATACGCTCGTCGAAGGCTAGATCCCTGCGAGCGACATATCCGGCCGCCATGTAGACTCCCAGATCTCCTCCCAGCCAATAGACAAAAATCAGAATATGGAGGAAGCGCAGGATCTCGATTGTCCCAAACCCGAAAATCTCCATCAGATTTTTCCCTCTCTGGCGCGTCTGGCAATGATCTCCTTTTGAATTCGCAGAAAATGTTCCCGGTCAGGTGCGATGATGTCCCCCTTGTCGTCCAGCATGGTGTTGGCGGGATGCACCTGAGTCTGGGCAAAAAGGTCGACGAAGAGCTCAAGTCTCTGTCGGGCCAGATAATTCCCCATGCCTGGACGGCGGCGGTGCCGACGGAGGGCCGCCAGGTCAATTTCGGCGAATGCGGTCATGGTTTCACCGGGGTTTGATTCGCACAGCGTCAGACCTTTGTAATCAACGATTTTCGAGTTGCCGTCCGTCGCTCCTTTGGGCAGCCCGGTGCCTGTAATCCCACCGGAATTCGCGGATACCACATAAGCCATGTTTTCGATGGCCCGCGCCGTTTTGGCGACACTTTTGGGTGTGGGTGCCGGGCTTCCGATCTCGCTAGACGAGTGCAGGAATATCTCCGCGCCGCGCAGCGCCAGGCAACGGGCGATCTCGGGGTAAAGAATTTCTTCGGATGCGATTGCCGCTAGCTTTCCGATTTCCGTATCGGCGACCGGGAACACGCCTTCGAGGCCGTAACGATTTAGGTAGCGATCCCAAACATCGTGAGGCGTCGGCGCAAACATGGAATTGAGCCGACGATATCGCAGGATGACTTTTCCAGATGGCGCGATGATAAAGCTCGTCTGAAAGTAAAGCCCGGGAAAGTGAGGGTCGAGTTCGTAGGCGTTGCCGCTCAGAAAAATGTCGTTGTCACTGGCTATCCGCCCCAATGCTTCGTATTCCGGTCCATCCATTTCGATGCAGGCCTTGTCAGCCCAGGTCGCGATGGTCTCCCCCTGGGGATAGGCGGTGAGGAAATACTCTGGCAGCACCACAAGTCGCAGATCCGGTCCGATAAACATCTTGGCAGCGCGGATCTGGCCGCCAAGGCGATCGATACTTGCCATCATCAGTTTACGGGCGCTTGGGCGATCCGGGCATGCGTTTACGCCTTCGCACAATGCCTGGAAGGCCAAGGCATAATAGGCTTCCATCTCCTACTCTCCCGCCGCTGTGACTAAATAAATCGTGTGACCTGGAGCCTTTACGGCAAGCCGAGTGCTCCGGGATTGACACGTCCCTGCGGGTCCACCGCCTTCTTGACGGCGCGGACGAGCTCGGCCGACGCCGGATCCAGAGTGCCAATATAATCGTATGTCTTTCCAATCTGCAGGTGGACAGCCCCCTTTTCGCGGAAGATGTCCGTGATGCCTTTTCGAAGGGTATGCACCAGGGATCGCGCTTCTAGATCTTCCGGGTAGTTCCTGAAATTCTCCTGCACACTTTTTTCGACACTAGCCCGGTGAAGCTCATTGAGTTCGTCCTGCCAGAAGAAAACGGGTTCGACCACCATGGCCGTAGTCGAAACGGTGGCCAACAGATATCCGATGCCGATGTTGTGTTTTTCGATCGCCTCGTTGTGCGACGCAATATAACTTGTGATAGCCTTTATGGTATCCCGCGCTCGGGAATGTGGCGTCAGGCCATGAACAGGCACCCAGCGTTCGCCGTACGGGCCCACCATGTTGTTGACGGGTCCGAACGGGTTCGCCCTGAGTATCTTCGGAACGCTGCTTTCGATTTCGCGCCCCCCGAATTGTTTGGCGATTGCCCTGACGCTTTGCAAGGTGGCGTCCGCTGCGGCGTCAGAGCGATCTTCGATGAGGACGTGTACACCATGCGAAATGTTTGCGAGGAAGCGCCGGCCCGCCAGGGCTACCTTGACACCGTCCTTCAAGGCTCCCAATAGCGAGCCCGCCGACTTCATGACATTTCCAAGCGCTTTGACGTCTTTGGCAAAGCTTTCCCGCAAGGCACGCTGGTTCTGGAGAAAGGGGTCGAAGCCAAAACATTCCGTGGCAAGTCCCTTGCGCGAAATCTCGCACATTGCCTCGATCTGGCTATCAAAGTCCTTGAAGTCGAAGGATGCGAAACGGCGCACCTGCGGTTCCGAAATAAGACGCAAGGTGGCCGTGGCCTTGTAACCAAGCGCGCCAGAGTCCGCGGTGAACAATCCAGTCAGGTCGGGGCCAAAGTGACGGAGGAATGGGGGTGTGCCCAGGCGCGCGCCGGAACCGGTTTTGACGACCCGGCCGTCAGCCAACACAACCTCGAGACCAATGACCGAGTCAGCCGCCGTGCCGTAAAGGCCGGAACCCCAGAAAACGCTGTTCTGCGAGAGACCGCCACCGACCGTTGCCCTGATTCCAGACAGGGTGCCCCAGTATGGTGTTCGCAGCCCATGAGGTTTGAGTGCTTCATACAGGTCTTTCCAGGTTATGCCGCATTCGACCGTGACATACATGTCTTTCGCATTGATCTCCAGGACCCGGTTCATGCGAGACATATCGAGAAGGAGGCTGTCCGGCTCCGTCGCGAGGTAGCCGGAGGTGTAGGACATCCCCCCACCCCTGGCGACAATGGCGACGCCAGCCTGTGATGCCAGACGCACCACCCGGGAGAGTTCTTCGGTGCTGCCGGGGCGGACAATCGCGGCAACGGTTTCGCCCTTTTCGTAGACGTCCTGCGAATAGAGGATGCGATCAGCGGTGCCGGTCAGAACATGTTCGGCGCCAATGACATTCGAGATGTCCTCGATGATGCCTTTGTTCGTTGGCGATGAGACAGGCATGAATGTGCTCCCGGGATGTTCGCAGGGCTGTCAAGGCTGCTCGATCAGTTCAACCAGTTCACCGGTAGAGCCTCGGCAAACGGCAGCCCGGCGTCCCTCATAGGGCAGGCCGTCACGGGCTGCGGGTGGCGCAACGAACGGCGCTTTCACCTTGTCCAGGTTTTGCGTGATGTAGCTGACCATCGCGATTCCGGGCGGCAACAGCCCCTCCTTTCGGGGGCGTTTGGTTGTCTCCGGTGGATACTGATCCACTTCGTTATTGACGATTCGGCCTACGCAGTTCATGGAAAGTTTGTGTTTGCGGTCTTCGGGAAAGCCGAAAGCGTTATTGATTACCGAATAGGGAACTTCGTAACTGTTACCCTGGGACCAGCCTAGTGCGTTGCGGTAAAAATCGACACCGGCCTGCATGTCCGGTGTCGCCAGAATCATGATAAAAATGTGGTCCACGAAAGACCGCGCCAGTGGGAGGTCATAGTCCGGCAAACTTCCATTCACCTGGTTCAGGTAAACAACTTCGCCGGCCGGCCCGATCACCTGCATGGGATAAATGGCGTCGGAGAAATCAAGATAGGTGGGTTCTCCGATGATTTCGAAGGGGGACGCCTTGAGCTGTTCATGCAGTTTGTCGGCATCCTGAACCGTGATCTCGATGGCGTTCCAGCCGAATGTACGAAGTGGCGCGTATCCGGGCACCTGTTCATTCTCGACGAAGCGGATATAGACCTTTGCACCGCTTGCCGGTCCGACGATTACATAAGGGCTGCCCGCTTGATGGGGCGCGTCCCAGGAGTTTGCGAGATCTTCATCGATTATGCCTCGCTCCACTACTTCATAACCAAGATGATCAACGTAGGCCCGTTCACACGCTTCCAGATCGGGCGCGCTGACCGTGGCCATTTTGATGCGTCCTTCGCTGTCTTCCCGGCAGTCTATCTTTTCCATGAAAACACTTCCCTTCCCTGTCTCGTTGTCTGCAACAAGACCTCTCTGTGCGTCGAACCGTATGAGTTTTCCTGAACGTACCGATCTTTGCCTGGGTCAGGCGGCGTCGGACACCTTGTCTTCCCGGCCGAACTCCTCGGCGAGCTCCTCACAGGACTTTTCCGTGTCCGCAGCTTTCAGACCCTCGATCTCCTGTTGAACAATGCGCAGAATTCGGGCGATGAATTCCTTATGCCACTGGCCGCGTTCCGCCGCTGCAGCGTCGTCAGGGATAAAATTCTCGATGTCATCGCGCGAAATGCTGGTGTTCTGTTCCAGCAATCGCTCGATGGTGTCCATGCGTTCGCGCATGACGGCCAGCTCGCCGGCCACCGCCATGGTTATGGACAGGACCCGCTCCACCGCAGGGTCATCCAGAAAGTATGGTCGCTTGCCTTTGGCCTTGGCGTTCGCAAGCAGGATAGGATCAGGACTAGACATGGGCGGGTCTCCTTGTTCTATTTCCAGGCGCCGAACGCGTTCCAGACAGCCGCGCGCCCGTGGTCTTCCGTCTCACCAGTGGGCGCTTCGGGGAAAATGCTGCGGTCAACGACGGCGCGCACACCCACTTCGAACAGGCTGTCCCTGGCAAATCCGGACTTTTCCATCAGATCGAATACGTCGATGTCATGCATCTGGGACCAGAAGGGTTCGTTGTTGTTGAAGGCGTCCCAGTCCCGGATGAACTGTTCATAGACGTCCATGTCCGGCGTGTATTGCGGCTGCTCCACATGGAACATTAGGCCGCCCTTTCGCAGCATTCTGTATATCTCTTTCATCACGCGCGTCATGGCCGAGGTCGAAGTCTCGTGCAGGAACATGGTGGTCTGGATCCAGTCGAAGCTTTCGTCCTCGAAACCCAGATTCTCTGCATTGGCCTGGAGGAAGGTCACATTCGTAATTCCCAGGGATTGAGCGCGGGCGTGGCCGTAGCGCAGCATCGGCGCCGCTACGTCGACCGCGATCACCTCGGCATCGGGGTACGCGGCGGCAATCGGCAACACGTTGTGACCCAGCCCGCACCCAAGATCGAGAATGCGTTTGGGTGCGAAGTCGGGATAGTGCGTCTTGACATATTCGGCCACCGCAGCCCCGCCACCGTCACTGAACGCGCCAAGCGCGCCGCCAGTGGTCACGAACAGTCCCGCGTCGTAATTGGCGGCGGCCGAGACGTCATCCTTGACCAATTCGGTGTGGTAGCTGCCGGGCATGCAGTGGTGATCAACCCCGCTGATATAGTTTGGCAATTTCAGGGTTGGGTCCAGTTTCAGGGTTGGTTTCCCTTCATTCAACGCAGCAGCCTTGCGGTTCAGGTCGTCCAACTGGCGAAGGACCATGGACCGCCCCGCCTGTTGGCGCATTTCCATGGTGTTGCGGCGCAAAGCGCTCCATATCTGGTAATGCGGGTCGCGGCTCATGGCTTTGCGCACTTCCTGACGGGTTTCGGGGTCGCGCCCGTGCTCGGCCCGGAATTTGGGTTTGACCCGGGTTTCGTAGGCGAGCTTGTTGCCCGGGCCAATCACACTTGCCAGGTGTTTGTTCAGATTGGCCAGAAAATTGAAACGGGCGATTTCGTCGTGTTTGGCCTCGGGGAAAACATCGTGGCGCC